>DASXWB010000580.1:0-10174 GCA_036503915.1 Lacipirellulaceae bacterium
ACGGCACTCGGCAATCATGACTGCCGAAGAAATAATTTGGACCGCAATGGCGATCGTCGTTTGCGTCATCCGGCGTATTTGCTTGGTGATAGGCGTATCGCAGCACTTGCGGGGAGGCAGCTGCCGCAAGGACAGGGCGGAGATTGAGCATTGTTACGCGGCTTGCCGGGAAAGAATTAAAAATAAAAAAGCAGCGGCGGACGTTGCCCGCTGCTGCTTTGCCTGAAGTCCCAGTTCCGAACGAAGATTTAGCTGCGGCTCAAGCGGCAGTCGTTCACTCAACGTGGCGGCTCGTCCGCCAATCACTCTTGGCGGACTCGCCACCACGTCGTCAGTTTGTCACGATTGCAGCTTGTTGCCGCGGCGGTTCACTATTGACGCTGCGTCCGAGGCGGCGTCTGGCGTTCTGCCTGGCTGCCGGGTTGGCTGCCGCTTTCCAGCTGCTTGGCCAATTGCTTGGCATGGTCCAAATGCTGCTGAACGGTCGGCTGCGCCTGCTGCGCAACCTGCGCCAGTTTACCTTGCTGCTGCGAGATCACTTCTAGCGCAGCCAGGGATTGCATGTGCGAGCTAACCTGCGAGCCTACGTAGCATTTATCGAACTCGACGCCGGATTTTTGCTGCAATTCGTCCAGCATGGCTTGCTTTTGTCGTTCGGCAATCTGCTTCTCGATCTGGGCCAGTTGTGCAAACGGGCCGCTCATTTCCTGCGAGCCGTAGGCCTCCGTCTGCGTCTGGCTGCGAGTGGTTTGCGTGGCGCCCGGCGATCCGGGGAGCCGTGTTGTATCACTCGGCTGGCGCTGTGCGTCATTCTGTCCGCTTGCGCTAATCTGTGATTGGCTGTCGGCGCGCGTGGACGTCTGGCTGGCTTGGCCGCCTGCCAGTGGCTCCAATTGTTGCACAATCTTTTGATGCTCCTGCTCCAACATCTGTGCAAACTGTTTTACTTGAGGGTTTTGCGATTGCTGTTGGGCAAGCTGTGCGAACTCAATTTCGGCCTTGTTCTTGGCCAGCAGGCAGCCTGCCAGGAACTTTTCGACTTCCTGGGTCTGACCGCCGGCATGCTGCTGCACGTTCCGTTCGCCGAGCCGGGTCCTCTGCGTCGTCCGGACGCGATCTTGCTGCAACTGCGTCGACTCATCACTTTGGTCCGTGATTGCGCGGTCCGAACTAATGTCGCGCGACTGCGTCGCGGCGCGTTCTTCGGCTTCGCGCTGCGCGATGGCGCTCCCGGCAACCAGGCACATAAAACCGGCTGCCGCCACCCCCCAATGCATTCTTCCAAAAGCGGACATGGTTCACTCCCTTTCGATCGTGGAATCCGCAAGCGATGGAGCGACACAGCGTCGCTCCGACGAAGCGCGGTAGGGGAGCAAATCAAGTGCCGACGCGACACTAGCCCGAATCGAGAGCGAGTGAAACCGACCAAAATTCCTGGCTAGCGTTTCGGACTGGTGTAATCGAGATGCGCGGAATGGTGTTTTTTAAGACCGTGTTAGTTTTCGTTGCGTTGGCGCTCGCGACCTCGGCCGTCGCGACCCGGGGCGCCGGATCCGTTGCGCTGATTGCCGGCGCCCGGGCCGAAAGCCCGCGCGCGCTCGCCCAAGCGCCGCCTGACGGCCTCCAGTTCGGCCGCATTGATGGTCCCGTCGTTGTCGAGATCGTCGGTCGGCTGAAACATGCCTTGCATGTTAGGCGGGATTTCATTGGGTGAAAGTCTTTGATCACCGTTTTGATCCAACTGCATGAACTGCCCAGTCATGCGGGCTGGATCGAATGCTTGGTTCGGGCCGCCGGGGCCGCCGCGCCAGCCGCGTCCGCCTGGAAACTGGTTGCGCATGTTTTCCATCGCGGCGGTTAACTCGGCGCGGTCGATCGATCGGTCGCCGTTCGTATCGGCGCCCTCGAGCATAGCCTTCAGATGATCGGGAATCTCGCGATTGGTAAGTTTTCCATCGGCATTCCGATCGTTCTGCATAATTTCCTCAACAAACTGATTGGGCGCTCCGCCGGGTCCGGCTGGCCCGCCCGGCGCAGCAGGTCCGCCGCGCGGCGATACTTCTGCAAGCGTGATGTTGCCGTCTTTGTCGACGTCAAGCTTTTTAAGCTGTACCGCAGCGCGGCGCAGCTCGCGTGTAGTGATCTTTCCGTCGCCGTCGGCGTCTATTGCCGAGAACATCACATTCGGCGGCCCACCGGGTCCTCGTGGCCCGCGCACTCCATCTTCTGCGGCTTGCGCTTGGGGCGGCTCGCCGGCTGCGTTGTTACGTGGAGTATCAAGAAACTGGCCGGCGGCCATCGTCGCCGGCACTAGCGCGAACACGAGTGTGCCGAAGAAAGCTCTCATCTCTTGCTCCTTATGACCGGGCTTCAGTCGCACCATCACCCGATTGCCTCAAGACGATTGCGCCAACCGAGCGCGAATCGCCTGCGCCCAAGTATATCCCGGAGGCTCAACAAATAAATGAGCGTGCGGCGAGAATTCCCATACAGCCCCCGGCTTTGCCGGGAGTTTTTGAAGGGGAATCGCCTCAGTCGGGCATGGATCCCCCGGCGAGCCGGGGGCTTTCGGCGAGTGTCAGCGCGGCCCCGGATTTTTTAGGCCGCGCGGCGATAGGCAAGCGGGCACGCCTGGCGGGCTCCGGCGGCGGTCCAGCGGCGCAAGACGATGGCCGCCAGATGGCCGCCGAACGCGATGGAGAGTTTCAGCGCATGTTCCAGCGGCCGGACCCGGCCCACGAGCGGAATGCAATCGATGTCGCACTCCGGGTCAGGCCGAGTTAAATTCAGCGTCGGTGGCGCGAAGCCATCCCGCAGCGCGAGCGCCGTGATCGCCAGCTCGACGCTACCCGAAGCATTCACCAGGTGGCCCAACATCGACTTCGTGGCGCTGACGCAAACGGCATCGGCGGCGCGGCCGAATGCCGCGCGGATTCCGCGGCTTTCCAACAAGTCGTTCTGCTGCGTGCCGGTTCCATGCGCGTTGATGTAGGCAATGTCGCGCGGCGCGAGACCGCTCGTGCGAAGCGTGCCGCGAATCAACTCGGCGAGCGCATCGCTGTTGGCATCGAGGCTGGTGACGTGCCGCGCATCGTTAAGAATTCGGCCGCCCAACAGTTCGGCGTAGATTGCTGCCCCACGCGCCCGTGCGTGGCTCAGCCGCTCGAGCACGAACATCGCTGCCCCCTCGCCCATGACGAAGCCGTTGCGCGCCAGGTCAAAGGGGCGGCAGGCTTGCGCAGGCTCCGCGTGCTCGGCCAGCACGCCCATGTTGTAGAAGCCGGCCGCGAACAGCGGATGGATCGCCTCAGAGCTGCCGGCCAGCGCGATATCGCACTGATCATCGCGAATCGCGCGCAGGGCCTTCAATATCGCAATCGTGCCACTTGCGCATGCAGTCGAGTTGCTGAGCCGCGGACCGCGCAGATCATAGTCGCGCGCCACCATCGCGCAGGCAGTGTTCGGAAACCACTGCTGCCACCATCTGATCGGAGAGCCGACGGGCTGCGCGGGTGCCCCGGCAGGGAGCAAGGAGCCAGAACTCCCGGCCGGGTACCCTTTGGGTGGCTCTTTGCTCCGTGCTCGTAGCCGCTCCACCACGTACCCGGTGTCGCCCATATGGGCGCCGATCGAGCAACCGAAGCGCTCGCGGTCGACAGCGGCCAGATGGAGTCGCGCGTCGGCCAGCGCCTCGGCCGCAGTTTGACGGCAGAGCGGGATGTTTTTCAATTGTCCTGTAAATTCGCCCTCGATCTCTACCGTTGCCCCCAGGAGCATCCCATCAGGAATGCCGGGCACGCCGGCCAGTCGCCCTACGCCACACTCACCGCGCTGGATCGCCTGCCAAACGGCCTCGCGGCTGCGGCCGATCGACGCGGTGACGCCGATTCCCGTGATGACAACCGACTCGTCCTGAGAATGGGCTCGATGCACTGATAAATCGATAACAATGCTGCCGCGTCAGGCGGCCGAGGTAAAGAAGAAAACGCCACTGCCAGCAGCTCTGGCGCGTCCGGCCCGCATGCCTCTCGACATGGAAAAGTTCTTTGAATACGCGCGCAGGGATTCGAGGCATCCATATTAAAAAATCGGAAGGAACGCCATCGTAGCTCGTGCTATTCCCACCGCATTGCGGTTTTGAGAGCATTGCTAGCACGCTGAATTGTCGTGGAGGAAATTAATGCGAAACATGCGCGCGTGCTTGAAACACTTGGCGGCGACGAGCAGAATACGTCAACGATCATCGCGAGCGCGCAAAGTTTGCGGCCGCGATGATCCGCGAGACTAGCCATACCCAGTACGGATACGCTTAGGCCGTCCAATCCAGCCGTTGTCACCGGATGGGGAATGCAAGTTTGAAGCGAGCGGTTTCGCTGGCATCGTTGCCAGCGGCGTCGCCGGCTGGGTATGGTTTCTTCGCCTCGATTCATGAGGCCGTCGGATTGCCTGCTGGCACGCCGGGTTGATCGGCCGTTTGCACAAATAGCATGCGCAGCTGGTGCAGCAGGTTGTCGATTAGTTGCTGCTCGCCGGGCGTGAGATTACCTTTCGTTTTGTTCCGCAAGACCTCGATCGTGTCGACCAGGTACTTCGCCTGATTGCGCTGCGCGTGAAGCTTTCCGGTCGCTGGATGCGGCAGCTGCCCCATCGCCATGAGGGCTTCGGTGCCCAAAGTCGTAAGCAGCAGCTCGAGCGAAGCTGGGGGCATCTCCACGTCGGCGACATCGGCTGCGTCTGCCGCCGATCCTTGCGACGCGGTCGAATCCGCGGCCTTTCCCTGAGCGGGCTTCGCGGCCTCTTCTTTTTCGGCTTCAACGCGAGACTTCCAGTCTTCGTCGATGATAATTTTCTTTTCGTCAGGCATGGCACCATCACAGCCCTATAAGGTTCGCCCCATCATCGCGCGAATACTCCTCAATCAATTGCTCCAATTCATTTTGCACTTCCTGTTCGTGAGTTCGCGCGCTCCAATAATGTAGATATTCCAAATCGAGCCGTCCGCGTTGCAGCCAAAGAATGCCGCGCACGTCGAGCAGATCCTTCACACGATGAAAGATGAGTTTCAATAAGATCAAATCCTCAGCGGTGGTGATCGGGACTTGGCGCCCTCCCAATTGTATGAGCACGGCACGACGCAGGATCTCATCCTGGAGCGGTACGGCCGGAACGAAAAACTCGACGCGCACTGTTTGATAATACGATTGAATGAGTTTTCGGTCTCGAGCCTGTTCCAATAATTGGGGGACGGAAAGCGGAATATGATGGCCTTCCTTGTCGCGTAGATTATATCCGAGTGCGTTGAGCGCATCGGCAAAAAGCTGGTATTTAATCTGGGGAAGTGAAATCAGGCAATCCACGTCGCGGGTGGCTCGGACAATTCCCCAATAGTTGTTCGCTAAAGCGCCACCGAGCGCAAAGCGGATTTGCAGTCTCTCGAACACGTCTGCCAGTGCAGCTACTACATCGATGAGGTTTGGCATTCGTACTCGGCCAAAGCTTCTTTGCGGCAATTTCGCCACCATGGATCCGGTCGCGGATCAATTTTGTCGGCAATCTGCTGCCGCCGCTCACGTTCTTCAGGCGTCAAATGGGCCTGAATTGCATCGATCGTCGCCATCAGGTCGAGAAACATTGCCGTTCGCTGTTCAGGCGTTTTACCTTCGCTACTGAAGGCGTCGCGAATTGTTGTTTCGCGCTCGGATGGGATGTAAAGAGTCATTTTTAGGTAACCGGTTGATCCGCGGCGGCGGACGGCTCTTTAGCGACTGGTTTCTTGGCGGCTGCGCGGTCGCCGCGGCTTCGGTTGCGTTGCACGGCCGCGCCCACAAAACCCGCGAACAGCGGCTGCGGCGAGGTGGGCTTCGATTTGAATTCGGGGTGATACTGTACGGCCACGAACCACGGATGCTCCGCCAGCTCGATTACTTCAACGAGCGCGCCATCCGGGCTGGTGCCCGAAAAGCTCATGCCGTGCGCCGCAAATTGCTGCCGGTAGACGTTGTTGAATTCGTAGCGATGACGATGCCGCTCGGAAATCTCCGTCTTGCCATAGCAACGGGCCGCGACGCTACCCGCCTCGAGCAGTGTCGGTTGCGCGCCGAGCCGCATCGTGCCGCCTTTCTGGGTGATTTCCTTCTGCTCGTCCAGCAGGCAAATCACCGGGTGCGATGTGTTCTTGTCGAACTCCGTTGAGTGCGCCCCGGTTAGGTTACACACATTGCGCCCGAACTCGATCACCGCGCATTGCATGCCGAGGCAGATGCCCAAAAACGGGATGCCCTTGGTGCGCGCGTAG
The DNA here is from genome assembly GCA_036503915.1 of Lacipirellulaceae bacterium. Classification (GTDB taxonomy): domain Bacteria; phylum Planctomycetota; class Planctomycetia; order Pirellulales; family Lacipirellulaceae; genus JABDGM01. The sequence goes on from DASXWB010000580.1 coordinate 6,296, forward strand.
CGGATTGTGTCGACTTTGCCTTCGATGCCGCGCTCGCCGAATCCACCCGGCACCAGGATGCCGTCGTAACCTGCCAGCAGCTTCTCCGGCCCTTCCGACTCGATATCCTCGCTGCGGATGCGGCCGATGCGCACCCGCGCCCGGTGCGCAATGCCCGCATGATCGAGCGATTCGTAAATCGACTTGTACGCGTCATAATGCTCGGCGTATTTGCCCACAACGGCAATGCTAATCTCGCGGTCGGGGTTGCGCAGCCGCCGTAAAAGCTCCCGCCAGTCCTCCAAATCGGGCTCAACCGTTTTGAGGCCCAATTTATCGACAATCAGCCCGTCGAGGTTATTGTCCACCAGGCTCAACGGAACCTCGTAGATCGAAAAATCCTTGTCCTTCTCTTCGATCACGGCGCCCGTCGAGATGTTGCAAAACAAGGCGATCTTCTCGCGGTCGTCGCGCGAAAGCGAATGCTCGGTGCGGCAGATGAGGATGTCCGGCTGAATGCCGATCTGGCGCAGCTGGCCGACGGAGTGCTGCGTGGGCTTGGTTTTGAGCTCCTTCGCGGCCTTCAGGTACGGTACCAGGGTCAGATGGATATAGAGGCAGTTTTCCTTTCCGACGTCCAGGGCGAACTGCCGAATCGCTTCCAGAAACGGCAGGCTCTCGATGTCGCCGACCGTGCCGCCTATCTCGGTAATCACCACGTCGACGCGGTTTTGACGGTCGTCGCCTAGCTTCGCAATAACGCTCTTGATTTCGTTGGTGATGTGCGGAATCACTTGCACGGTCTTTCCCAAGAACTCGCCGCGACGCTCCTTGTTGATCACCGACTGGTAAATCTGGCCCGTCGTATAATTCGAATCGCGCGTGAGCGGGCTGTGCGTGAAACGTTCGTAGTGGCCCAGGTCGAGGTCGGTTTCGCTGCCGTCGTCGAGCACATACACTTCGCCGTGTTGGTACGGGCTCATCGTGCCGGGATCGACGTTGATGTAGGGGTCGAGCTTCTGCATCCGTACCGAAAGCCCGCGCTTTTCCAGCAGCATGCCGATCGATGCGCTTGTCAGGCCCTTGCCGAGAGAGCTGACGACGCCACCGGTTACGAAGATATGCTTGGCCATGTTGATATACCCTCCTGGCAATTATTGATGTTTGATTAGAGACCTTAATGGCGCGATTGACTTGGACCCGTCCAATTTGGCCTCCCGTTGATCGGCGTGCATTTTGTCGACCCATCAAACCACAATAGTGTTCCGCGCACGACGCCGCATGCGCCAACGGTCCGCAACACGTTTTATTCTAACGCGGCGCTAGCTGGCAGGCATCCCCGCGATCATCAGCTGAAAAACTGGCCCGCACCGACCGGCGGGAATGCGTTCTGGTAATGCTCGATGATTGGGCGGGGAGCATTTTCCGGCCAGTTGGCGGCAACGACGTCGAATCGGGCCGCGTAATTCAACAGGCCGTTCCGCTTGAGATAGGCCAGCGCCGCCTGCGTCATGCGCTGTTCTTTGCGCGAGTCGATCGCCTCCGAAGGATGGCCGGCCTCGTCGGAGGTGCGAGTTTTCACCTCGACAAATACGATCGTGCGCCCGTCGACAGCGATGATATCCAGCTCGCCAAGCGGCAAGTCGAGATGCCGAGCGAGAATTCGATAACCCTTGCGCTTGAGATACCGGGCGGCCGCGTCCTCGCCGCGCTGGCCGAGCGATTTCTTGACGAAAAAGCGTTGCGATAACCAAGCACGGAGGCCCGACCCTGAAATCATAAGAACAGGAGGTAGCAGAGGAAGAAGAGCATCATAAACTGCGCGTGCAGTTGGCAAAACGTCCGCACTGTCAATATTCAGTTTGCAGTTTTAAATCTTCGAATATGCAATCGACCTCTGCTTCCTCTGCGACCTCCTGTTAAATCAGTTCATTCTTTGGTTTCTCTCCGTCTCTCCTTCAATCGCACGGCCTTGCCCACGCGGTCGCGAAGGAAGTACAGCTTTGCCCGCCGCACGCGGCCGCCGCGCACCACTTCGATTTTTTCAATCTTCGGCGAGTGCAGAGGAAACTTGCGCTCCACGCCTTCGTTGGCCACGATCCGCCTGACGGTGAACATCTCGCGGCTGCCCGAGCCGCTGCGCGCGATCACCACGCCCGAAAAAACCTGGATCCGCTCTTTGTCGCCTTCCAGGATCTTCGTGTGCACGTCGACTGTGTCGCCCACTTGGAAGCCCGGGACTTCGGACTTCAGGCTCCCTTTTTCAACGAGTTCCAGGATTTTTTGACTCATATGCTATTCCTCTGCATGGCTGGGCGCCGCCCAACGATCATCGAATGGTGTCATTGAACCGTAAAGGTCACAAAGGAAACGAAGCAAAATAATTGCATCCACCTCTTCGCGTTCTTTGTTCACTTCGTGGTTAATTCTTTTGCTCATCAAGCAAATCGGCCCGTCGCCGACGGGTGCGCTCAATCTTCTGCTCCTGGCGCCAGCGGGCAATTTCCGGGTGGTTGCCCGTCATCAGCACGTCCGGCACGGTCAGCCCCCGGTACTCGCGCGGGCGCGTGTATTGTGGAAACTCCAATAGCGGCGGGTCGCCCGAAAATGAATCCTGTTTGTTGCTTTCTTCGTCGCCCAACACGCCCGGCACCAGCCGGGCAACCGCGTCGATGACCACCATCGCGGCCACCTCGCCGCCGCCCAAAATGTAATCGCCGATCGAGAGCTCGTCCGGCGCGAGCAAATCGATTGCCCGTTGGTCGATGCCCTCATACCTGCCGCAAATCAACACCAGCCGGCGCTGCCCGGCAAGCTCCTCGACAATTCGCTGATTCAACCGGCGGCCTTGCGGCGTGAGCAGCAGTAAGTGCCCGGGCGCGTCGCCCTCGCCTTGCACCGCTTCGACGCTTTCCACAACCGGCTCGGGCCGGAGCACCATTCCCGGCCCGCCGCCAAACGGTCGATCATCCACCTGCCGCTGTTTGCCTCGCGCCCAATCGCGGATGTTGTGAACCCGGATGTCCAAAACGCCCGCGTCGACCGCCCGCTTCACCAGGCTCTGGCCCAAGTAGCCCGAAAACATTTCCGGGAACAGGGTCAGCACGTCGATCCGCATGGATGTCAATTATTGGGAACCCGCTTATGCTCCTTCGGGCACCGCCTCCTCGCCTTGCGCGGCCGGCATGTCTTGGGCCTTGCCTTCCGTCTCCTCCGCATTGGCGGCTGGTGCACCTTCTTCCTTTTGCTTCTTCGGCTTCGGCAAACTGGCCGGCGCGCCCGGATCGGGCACGGTCTTCGGCTGTGCAAGCCGTTCCAGCGCGGACTTCTGCGCGGTCACGTGCGTTCCGTTCGTGCCGTACTTCTTGATCAGTATGGCAACGTTCTCCGACGGCTGCGCGCCGACGCTGAGCCAGTAATCGATCCGCTGGGCGTTAAGGATCGCGCGGGCGTCGGTCTCCGGTACGCGCGGGTCGTAAGTACCCAGCTCCTCGATCACCTTGCCGTCGCGCGGCGCGCGGCGATCGGTGGCACAAATCCGAAAATACGGCTGATGGGACCGGCCCATCTTCTTCATGCGAATGCGAACAGACACAGCTAGCTCCAGTAGGTGCCGCGAGCCGAGCGGCACAAAGACAGTGCGGACGCGGACGTATTATTGAATCGAGTCCACCTCGGCTCGGCGGACGTACGGGTTGCGGCGAATCCAATATTTTGCCGCAAAGTGAGGCATTCCGGCAAGCCCTATTGTTCGCGGCTTATTCGTGGGGAGTAGTATATTGTGGGTGAGCGGCTAGTTAAGGGCAGCACGTTAAAGGTGCAATGGCTATCCCAATGCTTACGGTCGGCTCGGTGACACGCGAAGCCGCGGCGGCCAGATTCCTTTTTCTCGCTGCTAAC
>DASXWB010000581.1:0-3287 GCA_036503915.1 Lacipirellulaceae bacterium
TCGTGACCCTCTTCGCCGCTGAGCGCATCTTTTCCGTCACCGCCATACAGCCAGTCGTCTCCATTGCCCCCGATTAAGATATCATCGCCTGCGAGGCCCCAGATCGTATCGTTGCCGTCCTCGCCGCGCAGCGTGTCATTGCCTTCGCCGCCAATAAGCGTGTCGCCGCCAATGCCGCCGAGAACGTAGTCGTTACCAAGACCACCCACGATCACGTCGTTGCCGGCTGCGCCCGAAAGCCAGTCGTCGCCACCCTCACCATAGAGATTGTCATTGCCATCCTCGCCGCTAAGCCCATCCTTGCCATCGCCGCCATAAAGAACATCATCACCTTTGCCACCGATTAATTTGTCCTCACCGCCCAGGCCAAAGAGCTGATCGTTGCCGTCTTCGCCAATCAGGTCATCGCGGCCAGACCCGCCAATCAATACATCGTTCCCGGTGCCTCCCCAGGCCTGCGAAACAAGCGTTGAGTAGTTTTCAAATCGATCTGCGCCGTCGGCGCCAAAAAACCGAACCCAGTCGACATTGGACCGCGAAAAAGAGACGTTCCTCGTACCGGCCTGGTTTTCAAGCTGCACGTGAACAAAACTTGCATCGGTCCATACTTTTGCAAAGTCGTTTCCCGCCGTGCCTTCTATGACAACTGCTCGAATGAAACTGTCGTAACTGATCTGGTTGGCCGAGAGCAAACGGCGGTTTTCCAAATGCTCGACCTGAAGTCGCTGCAATTGCGGATTTTTGCAGGTGCCAGAGCGCCGGCTTCGCCTCCGCGATCTGAAACGAAGGTTAGAAAGCAACTGCGCAAATGTCCGAACGCTCATGATATTGTCAATCCCTCGAAAAGATATTGCTGAGGAGACTGCTATAGTCATCGGCCAGCGAGAAACCGAGCGAATAGACTAAGGCCCTGCACGCACTAGCGCGCGTAGTGCCAGAGCTATCACTGATGGTGCTGCACCTAGACTTAGAATCCCGCTAAGCCGATCCCGCCAAGTAACTGATTTGCCCAGAACGACAAGGTGCTGCGCGAATGCCGCCATGCTATAGCGACATCATGGCCACCGGCGTTCGGCGAATGAACGCCTGGTGAAACGGATCCCTCCGTACACCTACTCACGCCTTCGTCTCCAGAACAGAGACGTCCGAATTGCATTGCGCTTCGGCGTAAGAGGGTCGCGACATGCGACCAAATCTATTCCCACGATATTAAAGCAAATCCAGATAAATTTGTAAACACTGCGCTGAAAGCGCTTCCCATTTCTTAACTTGCCTAATATGACAGTGTGACGGCACTGGGTTTAGGCGGAGAGTAACAATAGATAAGATGAGTAGTCTAGAGAATGCTTGCTTTGGCCTAGGCTAATTCAAGCATAGCATATTCCTCGGCTCTTGGCGTTAGCCCCGGGCGAGGGCCTCGGTCTGAGTTACGAAGTCCTCGCCTTTCCACTCGGCATCTGAGCGAATCACCATTTTGCGATCGTGTTCGGCTTTCTTGGCCGCGCGGGCCTCGGATTGGCGCCTCACGAGATCGGCATGCGTCGTAAAGAATTGAACACTGTAGCCCTTAAAGTCCTCGATGCGCTGAAACTTATGCTTGTCCATAAAGGCCAACAGCTGATCTTTCATTTCGTGAATGATTGGATATCCAAACTTCATCACCCCGGTGCACACCTGCACGCTGTCGCAGCCGAGCAATATGAACTGTGCGGCGTCGCTGCCGGTCTCGATGCCGCCGATGCCGCTAAGAGTGCGGCCGGGAAACTCTGGGCGGATCACGGTGGCGATTTCCATGCACATCCGCAACGCGATGGGCATCACGGCCTGACATGAATAGCCGCCTGGAGTCGTAAATCCTTCCACCGTCGGCTCGGGGCGCAACGTGTCGAGATCCACGCCCAGCACGCTGCGTATCGTGTTGATGGCGCTGATGCCATCACATCCGGCGCGCAGCGAGGCACGCGTTGGATCTTCAATATGGGTGACGTTTGGCGTCATCTTGGCCCACACGGGCCGCTTGGCGACTTCCATCACCCAGCCGCAAACCTCTTCCAGTATGTCCGGATTCTCACCCATGGCGGCGCCCATTTTTCGCTCAGGCAGACCATGCGGGCACGACATGTTGAGCTCCAGCGCGTCGACGCCGGCGTCCTGGCACCGTCCGACAATTTCATGCCAGGCATCGCGATTGTATTCCTCCATAATGGAGGCAATGAGAACTCCATCTGGATACTTGTCCTTTAGCTGCTTGAATTCATCGATCCAGGTGTCGAAGCTACGATCCGAGATGAGCTCGATGTTCTCCCATCCGTAGATCTCACCCGACTCACGGCTGCGCAGCCGGGCGTAGCGGGGCTGGACGTTGACGACTTTGCCGGCGTCCAGGCTCACCGTCTTACAGATCACGGCGCCCCAACCTTCATCGAGCGCTTTGCCAATCACATTGGCGTTCGTGCCGGGCGGGCCGGAACCGATCACGAAAGGATTCGGCAACTTGAGGCCATTGACTGTGGTTTCGAGCGTGGCCATGTAGATATGCCCTTCAAATTTTGCGCCGAAGATTAGCTCACCGCACGGCGTGAAAGCGCAAAGCGGGTTGCATTGAACTTTGCGCCTTGGCGCCTTTGCGTGAGACTTATTTCGCAGTTACTTCGATGTGTTCGAGCACTTCGTCAAGCATCGCGACCAGGTAATCGGCATCCTCTTTGGTAATACACATCGGCGGCTTGATGCGCAGCGTGTTTCCGAAGAGGCCGCCCTTGCCGACGAGCACGCCGCGCTCCTTCATTCGTTCTAACACATCGATTGTTTCAGTGCTTGCGGGTTCCTTCGTATGACGATTGCGAACGAGCTCGACGCCGAGCATGAGGCCCAACCCGCGAACCTCGCCTATCAGTTCATGCTTCTCCTGCAAATCGATGAGCGCGTTTTTTAGATGCGTGCCGACTTCGAGCGCGTTCTGTTGAATGTTTTCTTCGTCAATCACTTCCAAGGTGGCCATGCCTTGCGTCATGCTGATCGGATTGCCGCCGAATGTGTTGAAATGGACACGGTTCGTCATGACCTCCGAGATTCCAACCGTCGTGGTCATGGCCGCCAGCGGCGCGCCGTTACCGATGCCCTTGGCCATCGTGATCATATCCGGCACGACGTCCCAATTTTGGTGGGCCCAGTAATGATGCCCGGTGCGGCCAAAGCCGCCTTGCACCTCGTCTTCGACGCAGATGCCGCCGTGCGCGCGGACGATGTCGTAAACGATCGTGAAGAATTCTTTGGGCGGCGTGACA
>DASXWB010000582.1:0-1778 GCA_036503915.1 Lacipirellulaceae bacterium
AAAGTGGCCCATCGCGTCATGAACGGCATCCAAAAAGTCACCGGCACGAAAATGAAGTCGCAAGCTGCCGGCAAGATGGGTTACACAACCACCCAGGTCGGCGACTTGGTGTGCGAAGCGCTCTAATCATAAAGCCGCGACGGGTGGTCGCGGCCGAATCGTCACTGGTTTTACAGCACCGTTTTTACAGCGCCGTGATCGCCCCGTAGGTTTCCGGCCGGCGGTCGCGGAAGAATTGCCAGACGTTGCGCACTTCGCGGATCATATCGAGGTCCATGTCGGCGATCACGATGTCGTCCTCGGTGCGCTTGCTTGATTGCGCGACGAACTGGCCGCGCGGGTCGCAGAAGTAGCTTTGGCCGTAGAACTCACCGATGCGCCAGGGCTCTTCCCAACCGGGCCGGTTGATCGCGCCCACAAAATACTGGTTCGCCACCGCGTGGGCCGGTTGCTCCAGCTTCCACAGGTATTCGCTCAAGCCGGCAACCGTCGCCGACGGGTTGAACACAATTTCTGCGCCATTCAGCCCCAGGCAGCGTGCGCCATCGGGAAAGTGGCGGTCATAGCAAATGTAGACGCCTACCTTGCCGATCTTCGTGTCGAACACCGGGTACCCGAGGTTGCCGGGGCGAAAATAAAACTTTTCCCAGAAGCCCGGGTTGCAGTGCGGGATGTGAATCTTGCGGAATTTGCCCAAATATTCGCCACCCGCGTCGATGACCGCCGCCGAGTTGTAATACACGCCCGGCAGGTCCTCTTCATACATCGGCACGACCATCACCATGTTGTGCTTCTTAGCCAGGTCCTGCATGAACTTCGTGGTCGGCCCTGGAATCGGCTCCGTAAGCTCGTACCACTTCATCTGCTGCTCGGCGCAGAAGTACGGCCCGTAGAACAATTCTTGCAGGCAAACTACCTCGGCGCCTTTACCTGCGGCTTGATCGATTAGCGCAACATGCTTGTCGATCATCGCCCGCTTAATTTTTTCAACGGGCGAAGTGGCCGGCTCGCACAACGTGGCTTGAATCAAACCGCCGCGGACAATTCGAGGCATGATTGCACCTTTCAAACGTTTATTTGCACCATAGAGTGCACGGAGCGCACAGAGTACAAGTAGCTACCCAATTCAGAAGTCGCGCGAATGAACTAACAACTGACTCTGCCAACTACGTATTTCCAGGTGCGACGCCACACTGACTATAACTCATCGAGCGGCGCCGGAATATCGAGCGTCCAGGCGTCGGGCCTGTTATCGAGGCCGGCGGCCAGCCCCAATACCGTCGCAACAAACGTGCATGCGATGAGCAAGCTCCGCGTGGTGTATCGCCAGGGCCGCTCCAATCGCAGCACGATGCCCAACAAGCCGGCCAACAGCACGAGAGACCAATACGGCACGATCACGCCCGAGCCGCGGAGCGTCGCCACAGCGGCGCCGGAAATCAGGATCGTCGCGCCTTCGGGCGTTTCAAACGTGGATCGCGTCAGCATGTACATCGGATCGTTGATTGTGCCGAAGCCGAGTCCCGATTCGTACTGCCGTACGCTTCCCACTGGAAACGACATTTCATCGTCCACGGCAAAGCTGTGAACGCGCCACTTCCACCAATCCGGCGCGCCATGCCAGCGAAATGAAAGCGCAATGAAGCGACCATGCTTGGAGGCAACAAGGAACGAATTGCGTTCCCAAAACCGGCCATGAAGGCGATCCGCCCGATCATAGCTGCGCACCCAGAGCGCAACCAGCGCGCAGCCAGCCACCAGGCACAGCACCGAGAGTG
>DASXWB010000583.1:0-5309 GCA_036503915.1 Lacipirellulaceae bacterium
GCAGCTGTTCGTGATCTACTATGTTCTGCCCCAGTTCACCGGGATCACGATACCCGAATTCTGGGCCGGCGTGCTGGGGCTGGCAGTCAACTACTCGGCGTACGAGGCCGAGAACTACCGCGCCGGGCTCCTGGCGATTCCGCGCGGCCAGATGGAGGCCGCGCTCTCGCTCGGCATGAGCACGCCGACCGCGCTGCGCCGCGTGATTGTGCCACAGGCCGTGCGAATCGTCATTCCACCGGTGACCAACGACTTCATCGCCCTCTTCAAGGACACGTCCGTGTGCTCGATGATCGCCGTCACCGAGCTCACTGGCATGTACCGATTCCTTTTCCAAAGCCATCCACGACTCATGCTGGAATTCGGCCTCATGACAGCGCTGTTGTATCTGTTGATGAGCTACCCGTTGTCGCTCGTCGCCCGGCGTATGGAGACTCAATTCAAAAAGGTCACGACGTGATTAAAGCAATAGTACGGAGCCTCACGCAGAGGCGCGGAGATCGCCGAGGTGAACACTAATGTCACTAATCTGCGCTAATATCTTTTTATAGGTGTCGATTAGCGGCGATTAGTGTTCCAAAACATTGGAGTTTCCGCCTTGTAATTTGACTCCGCGTCCCTCGCGTGAGCTTCTTGCCAAATAGCTGTTGTGAGCAACCTATTCATGATCCACGTTCGCGATCTCGTAAAAAACCACGGAACGCTGCGCGTGCTCGACGGCGTCTCGCTCTGTGTGCGCCGCGGCGAGGTGGCCACGGTGATCGGCCCTTCCGGCGGCGGAAAGAGCACGCTTCTGCGCTGCATCAATGGCCTGGAATCCTTTCAGGAAGGCGAAGTGCAAGTCGACGAAGTGCGGCTGCGGCCGGGCGCGGCTCGCCGCGAAATGGCGGGCACGCTCCGCGCACTTCGCCGCCGCGTCGGCATGGTGTTTCAGCAATTCCACCTGTTTCCACACCTGAACGTGCTGGAAAACGTGTTGGCCGGGCCGTTGTACGTGCTCAAGCGCTCGCGCGAGGAATCGGAAGGCCCGGCCCGCCAGCTGCTGGAGCGCGTCGGCTTGGCGGAAAAGCTGGCCGCCCGGCCGGATCAACTCTCCGGCGGCCAACAGCAGCGCGTGGCGATCGCCCGCGCGCTGGCGATGAACCCCGAGGCCATCCTTTTCGACGAGCCGACAAGTGCCCTGGACCCGCGCATGGCAGCCGAGGTGATCGCAGTAATCGCCGACCTCGCGAAAACCGGCCAAACGATGATCGTCGTGACGCATGCCATGGGATTTGCCCGCAACGTTTCCCACACGGTGCACGTCATGCACGCCGGCCGCGTGGCCGAATCCGGCCCGCCGCAGCAGATCTTCGAAGATCCCCGGCAGGAAGTTACTCGCTCATTCCTCGCACAAACGAAAGCAAACTGAAGGCACTGCCGTCTGAAAACACGCCGTCTTGACCGCAGAACCGAGTTTTGCCAGACTCCCCGCCCCTACCGGAGCAGCAGGCGGCGGTAGCACTGGGCCTGCAAATAAAACAAGGCAGTGGAGAGCGGCGATGAATCGAATACTTAGCGTGGCAACAGTCGGGCTGCTGGCCGTTGGATTGCTCGCCGGGTGCGGCAAGGATTCAGCAACCGATGCCCCGCAGGAGAGCACGTCCGCTTCCGCCGCGCCGCAGTCCGCCAATCCTGCGCCAAACACCGAGGCCGTCAGCCAGTCCGCCGCGGATTTTGTCGATGCCGTTCTCAAAGGCGACAAGGATCGAGCGATTGCTCGGCTCACACCTAAAGCCGTGGAAAAAATCGTCGCTTCCGGCAAGCATTTCGGCCCGCCCGGCGAAAAGGGCGCCACCTTTCGAATTGGCCCCGTTCATATGCGCACCGCAAATCAGGCGGTCGTTCCGTTCGTGGTGAGCAATGAACAGATGTGCTGCGTGATGGCGCTGGTAGACGGCGACTGGCGGGTGTCGGGACTGGCCTATCGTCGCGGTCCCAATCAACCGTGGACGTCCACGGATTTTGAAACGGGCCGATCGTTGCCAATCGCAATGCCAGCCGGCCGGCCATCAACAGTTGAGCGTCAGGCCTCGACCGCTCCGACTCGGCCGTCGCCGCCACGCACTGGCGAGCAGCCTGTCGGGGGTGTCGTCCGCTAAGTTCAACTCGCGGCCCTACTTGCGCCGCCATCTTTCACCGGGTGAGGCGCGGACCACAGCCGTGCCATAGCTCTCACACCTGTGCAGCCATGCTTTGCGCGGGTAAGGCCGGGCGACAGAATGTCGGCCTGCCCGAAATTTCTGGCGATAATTCTCTACAATGGTAACGCATATTACCCATTATAGCGCAAGGATGTAATCCAAAAAATTTCTGCTGCCCCCACGAAATAGGTACCTTGTCGAAACCAACATCATCGGTTCTTATATTTGCGTCCCGCAGCGGCCTAATGAAGGCGGTCAGAACGCACTTTGGGAGGTGTACGACGGCAGGATAAAGTTGTGGCATCTTCGACGCGGGCCTTCGTCGACGCGATGCTAGCTGCGGCTACGTTCGTAAATCGGAAGGAAGATCTGTGGAACTGTTCGTTCTTGGAGGTACTTCGATGAAGCGAAATATGATCCGACTGACGTTGGGTTTGGCGGCGATGTGCGTCGTCGTCATGGGCCTGGAGTCGCAGGCCGACGCCCGGTTGTTTGGCCGCCGCGGCGGTGGCAGTTGGGGTGGCTGGGGTGGCGGGCATCATGGTTGCCATTCGCACCATTCGGGTGGTTGCCACCAGCAGACATCGTGCTGCGAGCAGCATGTGCATCATGATTGCGGCGGTTGCCAGAGCGATTGCTATAGCGATTGCGGCTGCAACGGCCATCACGGCCGGCGCGGGCTGTTTGGACGTCGCCATCACCGGCACCATGGCGGCGGCTGCGGTTGTGACAGCGGCTGCGGCGGCGGATGTGGTAGCGGCTACGGCGGCGGATGCAATGGCGGCTACATGGGTGGCGGCGGCGAGGTAATCATCGACGAGGGTGCTGCCCCGTCACCGGCGCCGGCACAGAACGGCAGCCCTGCACCAGCTGCTCCGGAAGCGCCCCCCGCGAATGGTGAGCAGCAGGGTGAGCAGCAGGAAGCGCCCAGTGCGTAGTCGCGTTCGAGCGGCAGCAATTGCAACCTCGCTTGACAGACAATTCTTGATGCAATCGTTTGCCGGGCCCCTCTTGGGTGCCCGGCTTTTCTTTTGCGCGGCCACAATGCTAGCAGCGGAAATCGCGACTCCCCGCGCGGGGCCGACTCCCTTGAATTAGGCTCCCCCGCTATAGTCGTCCCGGCCTGCAGCCCCTCCGTGGAACTTTGCGCCTTTGCGAGAGATCAACATGCCGCAATTTCGTGTCGAGCTCGAGCTGTTTCGCGGCCCGGTGGAGCTGCTCTTGTACCTGGTTCGGCAAGACGAATTGGACGCCACCGACATCGCCCTGGCGGCCGTGACGGAGCAGTATTTGGCGCATATCGCCGTGCTGAAGCAAATCGATGTGAATTCGGTGGGCGACTTTCTTGAAATGGCAAGCCTCCTAATCGAGATGAAGTCCCGAATGGTGCTGCCTGGCGAGGACGAGGTTCAAGAAGAACTCGAGGACCCGCGGCGGGAATTGGTCCGGCGGCTCCTGGAATACAAGCAGTACCGCGACGCGGCCAGCATGCTGGAGGAGCGCAGCCGCGAGTGGAGCGATCGTTTTCCGCGCCTGGCGAGCGACTTGCCCTCGCGGCCCCTTTCCATCGACCGGCAGCCGATCGAGCGCGTGGAGCTGTGGGACCTGGTGAGTGCCTTCGGCCGCGTGTTGAAAGAAAAGCACGCGATCAGCGGCCCGGAAAACATTCGCTACGACGAGACGCCGATCCATGTTTATATGCGGCGCATCGACGAGCGGCTGCGGCAAGAGGGCCGCGTCGGCTTTACCGCGTTCTTCGACACAGCGGTTCACCGGTCGACGCTCGTCGGAATGTTCCTCGCCGTGCTGGAGCTGGTTCGACATCACCATGCGCTCGCGACCCAACCGGAGCTGTTTGGCGAAATATGGTTGGAACCAGGAACCGCGCCGCTGCCGGCCGATCTTTCGCTAGTGGCCGATTATGAGCACGCGCTCCGTCAATAAAGAAGGCAGCGCAGCTTACGTACGCAAAGCCTTGCAGCGCCCAATTCTTCCGTCAGTTGAAGAAGCAACCCCTTGCGGACAAAAGCTGGCGAGGCACGGCGCCGCCTGGCTGGCGAAACCGGTCTTGTCTGACAATTCTTTCACCGGATAGGTTGGAAGAATCGATCGTCCCACTAGCCAGTCCTGGAACGGAGTCACACGGTGATGCCAAAACGACATGGGGCTCGCGAACAAAAACGGCTGGCAAAACAAAAGGCGAAGCGCGACGCCAAGCGCCGGCAATTGGCGATGCGAAATTCACCCAATCCGATGATGCGATTGAAGGAGGCCGACCGTTGGCCCATATTCGCCGCGTTAGTGCCCGGGAACCTGTGGACCGAGGGCATTGGTAACCTCATTATCGCCCGCAGCATGCCGGACGGTCAGTTGGCATGCGGCGTGTTCCTGCTGGACGCCTATTGCTTGGGCATCAAGGAGGCCTTGTGGAAAATCCTCTCGCCCGGCGAGTTCAAGGAACTTCGCAAGCAATTCGAGGAGCACGGCCGGCTCGAGGACACGCCGCCAGAGTATTTCGCGAAGCTCGTCTATCGGGCGGTCGACTATGCGCAGTCGCTGGGCTTTCCGCCCCACCGCGATTTTCGCCATGCCGCGCGGCTGCTGGACGGCATCGACGTCGAGCGGTGTCCAGATGAATTCGAGTTCGGCAAGGATGGCCGGCCGTTTTACGTCCAAGGCCCGTCTGAGTCGATGGAGAAGGTCCGCGCGATCGCCACGCGTGTCGCGGCTGTTGGCGGCGATTACCTTTTGGCGATCGAGCCATCGGAGCTCAGCGACTTCGAGATCATGGACGAGCTCGATGATGACATCGACGCGGGTGAGTTTGAGGAAGATGAAACGCACGCCGCTGAATGGCCCACGGACGATCCCACGGATGAACAGCCGCGACGTCGCCGGTGGCTGCCGTGGCGGTGGCCACAATGATTATCGCGCGAGCTTAGCATCACACAGAAGTCGGCGTGGTTTGTTTGCCATCGGGGGAACAGGCACGTTCAAACGGGGAAACAAATGGGACGTTCTACGTCAAAACTGCTTCTAGCTAAAAGCTAACAGCTAAAAGCTAAAAGCCAATTGTTTCCCGCACACCCCCTTGTTTCCGGCCACTAACTGTGCTAATGTACACTA
>DASXWB010000584.1:0-4165 GCA_036503915.1 Lacipirellulaceae bacterium
CGCCACGATGGCGCGCAGACGGCGATCTAGTCAGATAGCCAGTTGGGCGGGTTAGCAATCCCCAGAACGTTGATCATACGGCGTCGACCAGGCCCGAAGGCGCCGATTGTTAATATGCGCTGTCTAGCCGGAGATTGTCAAGGATTTTGACGCAAGTTGCCGCGCCTCTAAGTGTCTTGCGGCGGCCAAGTTGAGGGGATCTTTCGGCATATCCGTTGCTTTCGATAAGACGCCACGATCACGCTGGTCCCTCCGACGGCGTGCCTGCGAACTCCCCATCCCGCAGGCAGATTCGCTCGATCGCCGTTGCCCGGCCCGAATCCTCGTCGGCATCCACAAGCGTGCCGCATAGCCGCACATCTCCGGTAGCGACGTCGAATTCCGTGGGAAGCCCGGTAAGCGTTGTCTGCATGACGCGATCGATCCGACGGCCAATGATGCTTTCGAATGGTCCCGTCATGCCAACGTCGCATTGAAACGCGGTGCCACCGGGAAAGATACACTCGTCCGCGGTTGGGACGTGGGTGTGCGTGCCAAGCACCGCCGTGACGCGGCCGTCCAGATAGCGCCCCATGAGTTGCATATCGCTGGTGGCTTCGGCGTGAAAATCGAGGAGCCGGATCCGCACGTCGCCCGGCATCGCTGCCAGCACTCGATCCGCCGCCTGCCACGGGCTGTCGACCGGCTTCATGAACAACCGACCGAGCAGGCATGCGATTCCGACCTGCACGCCATTCCGCGCCGTGACCACGGCCCAATCGCGGCCGACCGATTCCGGCGGCAGGTTCGCCGGCTTGACGATGTTCGGTTCCTTTTCAAGCGTGGAATAGATCTCTTTGCGTCGATAGACGTGATCGCCAAGCGTAATCGCATCGACGCCGGCCTTTGTCAATTCGCGAAAAATGGCGGGCGTCAATCCCGAGCCGCCAGCCGCATTCTCGGCATTGGCAACTATGAGATCCACTTTGCGCTCAGCGACAAGCGGCGCAACGGCGCGGCACACGATCTCGCGCCCCGGTTTGCCGACAATGTCGCCGATGAAGAGGATGCGCATGGGAGATTGTGAGTAGGTGAGTAGGTGAGTAGGTGAGTAGGGACGATGCGATTTCGTGCTTACTCACTTTCTCACCTACTCACTCACTCACCCTTCTACTTGGCCGTCTCTGTGAAGCGGGTCTCGCGGATCATCGTCACCTTGATTTCACCCGGATAGCTGAGTTGATCTTCAAAAGCGCGGGCGATGTCGCGGCAGATTTTGGCGGCCGTTTCGTCGGTCGTCAACCGTGTGCTGGCGATAACGCGGACTTCGCGTCCGGCCTGAATCGCAAACGCCTGTTCGACGCCCTGAAAACCGGTGGCGATCGTTTCCAGCTCTTGCATGCGCTTGATGTAGCGATCGAGCGTCTCGCGGCGTGCGCCCGGGCGGGATGCGCTGCAGGCATCAGCCGCCGCTACGAGTACCGTATAAGGCATATCGGCCCGGATATCGTCGTGGTGCCCCAGTGCCGCGTGCACGACTTCAGGGCTTTCGCCGTAGCGCTTGAGCAGGTCGGCGCCGATCTGCGGGTGGCCGCCTTCGGTGTCATGATCGGCCGCCTTGCCGATGTCGTGAAGCAATCCGGCCCGGCGTGCCAGATCGGCGTTCATTCTCATTTCCTCGGCGATCATCCCCGCGACAAACGCCACCTCAATGGAATGCCGCAGAACGTTTTGGCTGTAACTGGTGCGGTAGTGCAGCCGGCCCAGCATATTGACCAGCCGCTCGTTGAGGCCGCGTATCTGCGTTTCCTGCACCGCTTCCTCGCCGAACCGCTTGATTTGCTGATCGATCTCTGTTTGAGTCTCGCTGACCAGCTCTTCGATCCGCGAAGGATGGATGCGGCCGTCAGCGATCAATTTGTTGAGCGACTTGCGGGCGATCTCGCGGCGGACCGGGTCGAAAGCGCTGACGATCACGACGCCCGGCGTGTCGTCGATGATCACGTCCACGCCAGTTGCTTTCTCGAAGGCGCGGATGTTTCGGCCTTCGCGGCCAATGATTCGCCCCTTCATCTCATCGCTGGGGATATCCACGGTGCTGGTTGTGGCCTCTGCCGTGTGTGCGGCCGCGAATCGCTGGATCGAGGTGATAAGGATTTCCTTGGCCTTGCCGTCGCAAACTGCAGCGAGTTCTTTTTCTTGCTTGAGAATCAGTGCGCCCTGCTCATGGGCCAGCTCCTGGTCGAGTCGCTCCAACAAACGGCGGCGGGCCTCGTCCGGGCTCAGACCGCTGATTTGATGGAGTGCTTGCCGCTGAACGTCGAGCAGATTGTCGAGCTCCGCCTGCCGCCGGTTGGCGTCTTCCAGCTTTTCCGCCAGCTTTCGCTGGTTGTTCTCGACCATCTTTTCCTGCTTTTGCAGCTGCTCGGCCCGCTGCTCGAGGAGGTCCTGCTGCTTGTCGAGGTGGCGCTCGCGTTCAAACGTCTTTTGACGGGCGTCGTTGAGCTGATCTTCGATCTTGGCCTTCTCGTGAAGTGCCAGCTCCTTGGCCTCGACTTCGGCCTCTTTTCGGCGTGCGCCGGCCTGGATTTCGGCTTTTTCGAGGATCTGCTGAGCCTCTTTTTCCGCATCGCGCTTGCGCAGGTAGCCCAACAATTTGACGACACCCATGCCCATGAGTGCCGCCACAACGGCCACAACCACGATCAACCAGGGGTTTGTCCCTTCGGGGGCCGGCCCCTGGGCGAATACCAGCGGCAACGATTTCTGTAACACGGACCACACTCCTTGATCACATTTCGCTTGACTGCCGGCTCGAAGCGGGCGGCAGCTCGCCAGACGGCGGTGCCGCGTTCGGCGAGCCAAGAGATGTGCGGCCGGCGGGCGAAAGTTACGGCGGGCGAGCGGCGCGGGCAGATGTCGTCCGATCAGACACTCGGCGGAACCACACATCGACGCTACGCGTGCGTCGAGCCGCCAGTGCAAGCGCGATCTAAACGCCTAAGAAAGAGTTCAAGAGCCAGTCGTGTCTCGACCGCCGCCCCGTTCTGCCGCTTGATGGCCAAGCGGCCACGTCGCAAAATGGCGGGAAGTATCGAGAAATATAGTTGGCCGCCGCAGGCCCGACGTTGCCGCAGGGCCGTCGCGTCGTCCCCTGGTGTGGAACCTGGCGACTGGCGTCACTGCCGCGCAGGGCATTAGCCCGCTGCGGAGCGCGAACCAGTGGCCCGGACCAACAGCCGGTCGGGCGGGCTGCCGCCCGTCGCCGCAAGTCAGATTTCGCAGCTCGCCCGTAAGCCAGTGTGCGACGGCGATAACCGAAGCCAGGGCCAGGGATAGCCAGCGAAACTCAAACAATTCAGTAGTGGTCAACGACTGACTTGAACTCATCCCAAGCAATCTATGAAGCGCTGCGCTTGTGCCCAACAGCATCTGTTCGCTGCCGAACCAAACACATCTATGTCTACAATTGCAAGCAGCTTAACTGGGCGGTCGACGCCGCCGTCGAACTGTAATTCTTATCGTATCAAATGTTCACACGAAACCGCAAGCCGGTTGGCGCAACGCTTGACCACCCTTGACTCGGCCGCAACTCAACGCAACCCGCACGGTTTCACTGTTTTGTCCGGCCGGACCGCAGGCGAACGGCCGATCGCCAAGCACCTGTGTTGGAAGCACTCCACCCATAGCGCCGGCCTCGGATGAACTCACCTGCAGAAATTGCTTTGGAACAACACATCGCAGCCGCGTGGCCCGTCGCGGCGTGGCGAGACTCGCATGTCGTGCTTGGCGTTTCAAGCGGCCCCGATAGCGTGGCGATGCTGCGGGCCATGATGTCGATTAAAGCCCAAGGCGGCGGCCGAGGACGGCTCTTCGTGGCCCATTTTAACCACGCAGCTCGAGGGGCCGACGCCGACGCCGATCAAGCGTGGCTGGACGCACTATGCCGCCGGTTGGACGTCCCACTCGAAACGGCTCGGGCCGACACCTCGATTGCATCCTTGACAGGCGACGGCTGGGAGGCGTCCGCCAGGGCCGCCCGCTACAAATTCCTGACGCACACCGCCGAAAAGTTCGGCGCCCGGTTTGTCGCCGTGGCTCATACCGCCAACGACCAGGTCGAAACCGTATTGCATCGCATTTTGCGGGGAACGGGCCTGGCGGGGCTGGCCGGCATGCGGCCGAG
>DASXWB010000585.1:0-2635 GCA_036503915.1 Lacipirellulaceae bacterium
AGGCGCAAAGAGGCGGAAATATAAACACGAAGAACACCAAGAACACAAAGTTGGAAATTGATTGAAAGCAAATTCGACAATGATGGCTTTGTGATCTTGGTGTCCTTTGTGGTTACAAGCAATTTCAAAACCGGGGGCTAGCGCCCCGCGGCTGATCCGAATTAGCCGGCGGGTACCCTCTGGGTGGCTAGCGTCCGGTTCCTTCGGCGGTTTTGAATGGCTTTTAGTTCATGTGCCTTTGCGCCTTGGCGCCTTCGCGTGAGACTCCAAAGCGTCACGCAATCTCCGGCACGACGAACGGCTTGCGGTCGGCGCGGTGCAGCATGTCGTTGGCGGCCGAGTTGTTGGTGAACTGCTCCGTCTTCGGATCCATTTCCAGCCACACCCCCGCGGTGACGACCGGCTCGTCCACGTTCACCTCGTTTGCGCGCAGATGCTCGAGCATCCGCTCGACCGAATCCCGCTGCCGCTCGTTCTTGGCGACCGACTGCAGAATGTCTTTCGCTGTGCGCGGCTCGCCCAGCATGTGCGAGATCTGCCCGGTGTGGCATAGCGCGCTGGATAGATGTCCTTCCAGCGCCGGCGCATTGAGGTCTTCACTCTTACGCGACTTCACGGCCGCCAGGAAGTTTTCATGATGGCCGCCGCCGCCGCGAAATTGCTTGATCTCGTTTCCGTCGTTGTCATAGGCGCGCGCTTCGCCGTATGACGAGGGCGACACCACGTAGCCGTTTTCGCACTCGACCACGACCCCGATCTGCGATCCCTTGTAATTATCCATCGAGTCGCCCCAGTCCTTTTGAGCGGCTTTGGATTTGGGCAGTCCGCGCGTTTCGAAAATGAGCGGGCACTCGGGATAATCGTGCAGCACGACCTGCGTGTTCGCCGAGTTGCCGGCGTCCGAGTAACCAAGCCGCCCGCCGACACTGACCACGCGCGGCGAAAGTGTTTTCGCCCCATGGAACCAGCGGGCGACATCCATCTGGTGGATGCCCTGGTTGCCCATGTCGCCGTTGCCCGTGTTGTAATCCCAATGCCAATCGTAGTGCAGCTTGGGCCGATAGAGATCGACCTTCGCGGCCGGTCCGCACCACAGATCGTAATTGATGGTGCTGGGGATCTGCAGCGGCCGCTCGAGCTTGCCGATCGCTTGCCGCGGCTTGTAACACGTGCCCGTGACGCACAGCATCTTTCCGAGCTTGCCGCTGCGCACATACTCCACCGCATCGCGAATCGCACGACTCGAGCGAGCCTGCGTTCCCGTTTGAATAATCTGGCCAGTGTTTTTCGCCGCGTTGACGACCTGCCGCCCTTCCCACACGGTGTGACTGAGAGGCTTTTCGCAGTACACATCCTTGCCCGACTGCGCGGCGAGGATCGTGATCAGCGAGTGCAGATGATTGGGCGTAGCGATGGAAATTGCGTCGATGTCGTTGCGATCCAAAATCCGCCGGAAGTCGGTGACCTGGTCGAGCTTCCGATCGTTGTCCTTGTTGAAGTCATCCGCGGCGCGGCCGAGCACTTTCTCGTCGACGTCGCAAAGGGCGACCAGATAATCCTGGTAGGCGCGGATATGGCTTCGCCCCTGGCCGTTAAAGCCGATGACCGCCATGCGCAGCTGGCTGTTGACATCCGCCCGAGCGATTTTCGGAAGCACCGCAGCGGCCGCGGCGGCGGCGGCAGCCTGCTGCAAGAACACGCGACGAGTTTGCTTGGACATCGAATTCTCCCTTGCGAAGAAACAATCAACCAAATGCACCAATCTAGGAGGGATCTCCGATCCCGATACTGCCCGCATCCGGTGACGCGATCGCGACGCGAAATCGGCGGCGGAGACGCCTCCCACACCTTGGGCAATCCACCGTGGCCATATTCTACCAAGCACCGCGGGCCGCGCCGCGATGTTCCGATATGTTTTTGACTGGCGTTTCGGAGATTTTCCGGTAGCGGGTTTTCGGCATTTCGCCCCACCGAAATTTTTTCTTTTTTTCGTGGGGCGTTATTCGGCGAATTTCGCCCAACTGCGCCCGCGCAAGTCGTTTGTGGCTCGCCAGTTCGTGTGCCGTGGTGGGGGCGAAATTGACTGAATTTCGCCCCGGGGGTGGGGCAAAACTCTTTCCGGGTGGGCGAAATTCGTCATTGTCAGCCGTCAGCCAGCGCGGGTGTTCGCGGGGAACCGGTCAGATGTCCAAAACTCCCCCCACATACTTTTGGACAACTGATGCCATTTGGACACACCCAGGCATCATCGCCGGGTAAGCGCGCACCCTTAGCGCAGCGTGGGAGCTTTCAGCCGTCAGCTGTCGACTCCAACTCGGCGTATTTTCGGGTATGTGTACATTAGCACATTACATGGCCGAAAACAAGATAAGTTCGCCCACAGTGCCGACAAACCGAATGCCAACACTACGAAGCAAATTCGATTCCTGGCATCTTTGAATTGGTCACTTTGTATCTTTCCACCCGCAAGGAATTCGAAATGTAACCACGAAGGACCCAGCGCGGCCTACAGCCGCAACCAAATGGAAAAGGCGTGACGCCTTAAGGTAGAGTGATGGTGTTTCAGTGCACATCACAGCCGAAAGGAGTCACGCCATGCAATCGTTTCTCACACGTCACGCGTCCGAGGTCAAGG
>DASXWB010000586.1:0-5314 GCA_036503915.1 Lacipirellulaceae bacterium
CAGCAGCAACTTGACAATTTCCTTGTTGCCGTTGATGCAGGCGAGCACCAGCGGCGTGACACCGTAACGATTCACTGCTTTTACATCCGCGCCAGCGTCGATAAGCAACCGGACGTGATGCGAATCGTCGTGGTACGTCGCCCAGTGAAGCGCCGTCATGCCGTCGGCCTGCGGTGCGTTCACGTCGGTTTTTTGCTCAACAAGGGCCCGAATTGCCTCAGCATCGCTGTCTTCAGCGGCATCGGCGAGATTCGATGGTGCCGCGGCGCGCGCCGAGACAGCGACTAGCCACACGGCCGCCACCAGGCAAGGGACAAATCGGGCGACGATCATGTCAATTCGCCTTGCGCGCCTCAAATCGAAAGCGGTTGGAAGAGCTCATCCAGCTTGCCGTTGCTATCGGCAAATGAATCAAGCCGCACGCCGACCTTTTCAAGCAGCGTCAAGTGCAGGTTCGCCAGCGGCGTGGCGTCCTTGTATCGGATATGCCGGCCGCCGCGCATGTTTCCCGCGGCACCGCCGGCGACGATGATCGGCAGATTAATATGGTCGTGAACGTTTGGATTGCCCATTCCGCTGCCGTACAAATACAGCACGTTATCCAAAAGCGAACCGGTGCCTTCGGGCGTGGCCGCAAGCTTCTCGAGATACTCGGCGAACAGCGAAACGTGGAGTTGATTGATCTTGGCCACCTTCGCGATCTTCGCCGGATCGTTGCTGTGATGCGTCAGGAGATGATGCGGATCCGTGACGCCAATCTCCGGATAAGTGCGGTTGCTCGCTTCGCGCGCAAGCTGGAACGTCACCACTCGCGTGATATTTCCCTGCAGAGCCAGCAGTTGCAGGTCAAACATCAGCCGGGCGTGGTCCGCATATGCGGCCGGAACGCCGACCGGGCGATCGAGATCCCGCGCCGTATTTTCCTGGGCCGACGCTTCGGCCTTCTGGATTCGCCGTTCCACGTCGCGCACCGATTCAAGATACTGGTTGACGCGATCGCGATCGCTTGGCCCCAGCGTATTCTGCAGGCGCGAGAGTTCGTCGGTAACCGAATCCAGCAGGCTCGCTCGTTTCTTGAGCGCCGCGCGGCGCTGTGCCGCGTCGCCCCCCTCGCCAAACAGATTCTCGAACACGATGCGAGGGTGCGCTTCGGCCGGCAGCGGCGTCGTTGGTGACGACCACGAGAGATTATTTTGATAGACGCACGCGTACCCGTTATCGCACTGTCCCACCACCGAGAGCAGGTCCATTGAAAGCTCGAGCGACGGCAGCTGCGTGTCGCGGCCGATCTCACGGGCGGCGATTTGATCGACCGTCGTGCCGAGATAGTAGTCGGTGCTTTCCGTGCGCTTGGCCTTCGCCGCGCTAAGGAACGAGGAGTTCGACGTCGCATGCGTGCCCGGGTAGGCGTTGCGAAGTTCCAAGTTCGAAATAACGGCCACCTTGTCCTTAACCGGCGCGAGCGGGCTGAGTGACGGCGAAAGCTCGTCGAGCGTCTCGCCCCCCGGTGGCGCCCAGCGCGTGATGTCGCAGCCCATTGGCATGTAGACAAAGCCCAACCGCCGCAGGCGCGCCGGGCTGGCCGGCGAGTCGGCAAGCGCCGTCAGCGACGGCACCATGGCATCCAACAGCGGAAGCGCAAGCACCGCTCCCGTTCCGCGCAGGAAGGTCCGTCTTGGAAGTGCCCGTTTGGTAACGATCATTGCGACATCCTCATGCGAAACGGCGTACTTTGAACAATGCCCACGATGAGCCGCGAGAAGCGATAATCGTCGTCGCGCGCAGCTGAGACAATCTTGCGGATTGCCGGCGCATCATAATACTCCACGCCGCGCCCCAGGGCGAACGTCATGAGCTTCTCGGTGAGCGTGCACACGAACAGCTCCGGACGCTTGAGCAAGGCTTGCTCCAGGCCGGATACGCCGACGAATTCACTTCCATCTGGAAACCCAGCCGATGCGTCGATGGGTTTGCCCGCCTCAACGTCTCTCCAGCGCCCCACGGCGTCAAAGTTTTCCAGCGCGAATCCCACCGGGTCCATCAAAGCGTGGCAGCTTGCGCAAGCCTCATTGGAGCGATGCTCTTGAAGGCGTTCGCGTACCGACAATGTGCTCAAGATCGTGTTCTCTTCAAGATCCGGCACGTCTGGCGGCGGGGGCGGCGCCGGTAAGCCGACAAAATTCTTGAGAACCCATTGCCCGCGAAGCACCGGCGAGGTGCGCGTCGCGTACGAAGTTACCGTGAGGATGCTTGCGTGCCGAAGCAATCCGCCGCGCCGGCTGCTGCCGTCCAGTGCAATGCGGCGGAACCGGCTGCCGTAAACGTGCGGAATTCCATAGTGCTTGGCGAGGCGCTCGTTAAGATACGTGTAATCGGCCCGAATCAGGTCGAGCACACTGCGGTCCTCGCGCACGACGCTCTCGAAGAGCAGCTCGGATTCCTGCCGCATCGCTTGTCGCAGGTTGTCGTCGAAATCCGGGTATAACCTCATATCCGGAGTGACTGAGTCCAGATTGCGTAGATAAAGCCATTGATTCGCAAAGTTATTCACTAGCGCTTGCGAGCGCTCGTCCGCGAGCATTCGCCGCACCTGTTGTTCGAGCGCCTCCGACCGGCCGAGCTCGCCCCGCGACGCCAGATCCAATAGTTCATCGTCCGGAATGCTGCTCCACAGGAAGAACGACAACCGCGACGCCAGCTCCACATCATCAATCGTGTAGGCCGTCCCCGAAGGCGCGCTGGCCGGATCGCGCTCGATTCGAAACAAAAAATTCGGATTCACCAGGATCGCGCTCAGCGCCATTTCGATACCCGCATCGAAACCGCCTTCGCCACGGCCCGCGCGGTAGAACTCCATCGGCTTTTTCAAATCGTCGTCGTTAACTGGCCGGCGGTAGGCCCGCCGCATGAGATTCGATAGAACGTGCCGGGCCCTTTCGTCTTCGTCGCCTTGCGCGGTTGGCGTCTGTCCAAAGAGGCGCCGCCGGCTCGGCGTGTCGCCAGGGCCGCTGGATTCCAACGGCCCAATAATTGAAACCTGATGTACGGCCGGCCCGAGGCGCGGATGCCTATAAAAATTGAAATGCACGTTGAGAGGCTGCCGCGTCGTTTCCAGCAGCGACGAACCCTTGGGCAGAAACGCCACGCCGACATCCCGCGGCCCCGCCGTCGTCTTGACCCGCGCCTTCAAATGGGCGTCGACAGTTTGATGCGTGACATCGCCTCGCGGCGGCTTTACCGTGAAGCTTGCGACGCGCTCCCGGTCCAACAGCACATCGAGCTCGTGTGACTCCGTGAGGCTTTCCACTTCATCATTGCGGTCGCGCATCAGCCGCACGCGTATTTCGTATTCGCCGTCTTGGGGAAAGTTGTACGCGATTTTCACACCGCCGCGCGTGCCGAGCGGCAAACCCTCGACGTGGAAGTCCTGCGTCACATCCGGCCGAATGCGAAAAATGTCCTCGTTCGGCTCATCGGGCGCTCGTCCGACTGCCAGCCGGCTGATTTTCTGCGCGGCCGAAATGTAGCGGCTGAGCAGCGTCGGCGAGAGATCGGTCACGGTGATGTTGTCAAAGCCGTGGCTCGATTCATCCGCCGGCAACAGCGATGCGGCGTCGATTTCGACCGCCAAGAGGTCGCGGATGGCGTTCTGGTATTCCGTGCGGCTCAGCCTCCGAAATGTTTCGGTGCGCCCGGGATTCGGGCGCTCGGCGGCGGCCGCGTCAAGCCGCGATGTCAGCCACGCGATCGCTGCGTCATACTCCGCTTCCTCGGGCCGCGGCATATCGCTCGGCGGCATTTGTCGCGAAGAGAGCTTGCGGGCGACTTTCTCCCACGGTTCTTGGTTCTTTGCGATCTCCGCGCCGATCAGATCATCGAGCGCCAGGTCCGCCGTTTTCGTGGAATTATCGTGGCAACTCAGGCAATGTGTTTCGACAAACAGATTGAAGGCAACCAAATCGGGCGAAGCGCTGGGAGAGGACCGCGCCGTCGATGTCTCAGAAGCCATCGTCTCAGAAGCCATCGCGGCCAGGCTTCCGGCCAGCACCAGGGCTGATATTCGCCCTTGGACCATGACGCTTCTCCCCCGACGCCAGCAGCGGCTCGTTGGTGATTTTGCGAGCCCGTCGAACAGTTAAAAAGACAAATATGAGTATGGATTTGCAGCGTGGTTAGTGCAAGCGCAGACAATGGCGTTTTCAAGAACAAGCCGTTACAGTATGGCGGCCGGATTTGAATCTGCGGCCGTACGGCGAAATGACCGGCCCTCGAATTGTACGTTCGACCGCAGCAAATACATCTCATCGAACCAACAATCGACAACGCTAAAGAGGGAAATACCATGGCCGACGAAGTCACCAAGAAAGATCTGCAATCGCTTCAGGGATATGTCAACAAGCAGCTCAAGGAAATCGAAGGCCGCCTGAAAAAGGCGGAGGACAGCATCAGCGTCCTCAAAGATGTGCCAACCAAACAGGATGACGCGATTGCGAAGCTCTTGTCGGACATCACCGACAACCACCAAAAACAGATTTGGGAACTGCGCGATGAGATTGCCGCGCTGAAGAAGAAATAACGCGGTGGGTCATGCAATTTACCCGCCAAAACCGCACATCATCTGAGGCCCTGCGATTCTCATTAGCGTTTCGTTCCGACCAATCGAATCGTTGCTCCGCGGACGCTGAAGCTGTCATCGCCGGAAAAGACGAGGAATAACGAGCGGCCATCGTTGCTCATCCATTTGCTGGGAAAGTCGGCGTGTTCGCCGGGACCGACATCCCAGTTGGCAGCGAAGTAGGCCGTCGTCCACGGTCCCCACGGCTCGGGCGCATCATACACGCCGAATCCACCGCGGAACCGAGTGTCCCCGCGGTCCTTGCTTCCTTCCGGTTGCGGAACCTGTTGCCACCACAAATAGCGCCGCAGCCCGGCGTTGTACGTCATCGCGGAGCGCAGGCAGCCATCGGGGTTTGTGAACACCGCTCCGCGCCGGCCGATGTCTCGCGTCCACGTCGGCTGAGCCTCGTTCACTTCCGCTAGAAATTCCCACGCCGACTTGTCGGCCAGTCTGCCTTTCGGTGCGCGCATCATCACGAAGCGATCGGCCGGCGTGTCGGCACGCGGCCCGTCGTGCGAGTACGCGTACACATAGTCGTCTCGGGCGCCGAGATAACCGCGGCCGAAATTGACAAAACCAATTAACCCGAATTCGTCGAACCGCCAGTCGGCAAACGTCCAGGTTCGCGCACGATCCGTGGACCAGGCCAGCTGCATTCCGGCGCCATTCTTGTCGGCATGTCCAAGCCAGAGATAG
>DASXWB010000587.1:0-7608 GCA_036503915.1 Lacipirellulaceae bacterium
ATCGAGTCGCGGAGCTCCTCGACATCCATGGGCGTCGGCCATTGTTCCGGCCGTCGGTAGCCGCGCGGCGGACCCACTTCGCGCAGCGACTCCTGCACGACACTTTGGCTCTTGGCCAATTCGAGGATCGTTTCCTGCAGCGTTTTCATTTCCGACAGGTCGGAGAACTTGCCCATTTGCTCTTCCGAGACGCCGGCCGCTTCCGGGCGGATGATAAGCGATTGAGTTGCCTGCCACGTGCGCGGAGCCACGAGCGAGTATGCCGCCGCAAGGACGCCGCACACGACGGCCGGCGCCAGCCACCAGCCGACGTGCGCGCGAAGAATGCGGATGAAATCGACTGGATTGATTGCGCCGTTGGGAGCTGCGGCCGGAAGCTCGTTGGCGTGGCGATGCATGAGTCGTGATACCTCACTTGGCAGAATGGGCGCAGGAAAGCGTTGGCCTTCGTGTCGAGGCTACTGGCAAAGGACGTGCCCAGCCGGCAGGGACATTGCAACAGCAGCCGCCGCGGCGGCGTTCAGACCGCACGTAATGTTGCTTCTGAATTGATCTGCAGCGCTGAATGTTTCTGACTCGGGTGCGAGGCCTTTCTCTGGCTCGTTGCATTTCCACAACACGTAGCAGCCACGCAACACAACCTCCGCATCGCGAAAGTTTGCAGATTCGTCGCCCGCGGTGCCGACGGCACTTTTCGCGTTTGCTTTTGCGTCTGATTGCGGCAGAGTTTAGCTGCGTCGCCGGGCGGCGCTCAGGGACGGCCTCAGCAGGTATTCATTTTGCAAGTAAATCCAGATCCAATGGCCATCCAATTGATTTCAACGTGGAGCGAGCTGGCATCGCTGGAGTCGCAATGGAATGCGATTGCCGAGGGCATGCCGTTCGGCTCTTGGGATTGGCTTGCAACGTGGTGGAAGCACTACGGCGTCGGCGCGGCGCAATCATCCGCGAACGGGCAGCCGCATTCTGGCCAGCGGCAGCTCTACGTCCTGGCGGTCTGCGGCAAGGGCGAAGTCGACGGAAAAGCCGCGGGAGCCAAAGACCGGCTGATCGGCATCGCGCCCTGGTATCTTGACCGCACGATCGTCCACGGAAATGTTTTGCGCTGGCTCGGCAGCGGCGAGGTTTGCACCGATCACCTTTCGCTGATCTGCCGCCCTGAAAACCGGCAAGAGGTTGCTGCCGCGGTGGCCCACGAGCTTACGGCAAATCGCGATGACTGGGATCGAATCGACCTAAGTGCGGTCGATGCGAATGACCCGGCGATCACGGAGCTGGTGACTGCTTTCGAGGAACATGACTGTCTCATCTCGCGGCACGCGGCCGATTCATGCTGGGTGCTCGAGCTGCCGGCCAGTTGGGACGATTACCTGGCTTCGATCTCGAAGTCGCATCGCAAACAGCTGCGGAAGCTCGAACGCCGCGTGCTCGATTCAAAGCGCGCTTGCTGGCACCAGGTAACATCCGCGAGCGAGCTTCCCGCCGCCTGGGAAATCCTTGTCGATTTGCACCAGCGGCGGCGGCAAAGCTTGGGCGAGCCAGGCTGCTTCGCCTCGCGGCCGTTCCACGATTTTCATCGCGAGGTGGCCGAACGCCTGCTTGCTCGACGGCAGCTGCGCATGTCGTGGCTGGAACTGGATGGCGCGCCGGCCGCGGCCGAGTATCACTTGGCCGACGCATCGGCCACGTATGCCTATCAAGGCGGCGTCGATCCAATTCGGCTCTCCGAGGAGCCGGGCCGGCTGTCGACGATCCTCTGCCTGCGCGCGGCGATCGCCGAAGGGCACAGCCGCTTCGACTTTCTCCGTGGCGACGAACCCTACAAAGCACATTGGCGCGCCGCGCCCCAGCCGACAGTCGACTATCGCATCATCCCCAACCGACGACTCGCCCGTTTGCGTGGCCGGGTTCTGAATGTGACCGGCGCCATCACCGATTGGGTGCGTCAAACCACTGAACAATCGCCAACCTAGATGCGCTTTCCAAGCCCCTCCGCCTTGGGGAGGGGATGAAGGTCTCTTCGGCGAGAAAACCACATGTCAAGAATCGCCTGGAAACAATGCCTGCTTGGCGCGTACTACGGCGCAACCTTGCCCGCTCGGCAACGTGCGGCGCGACACCGCGCGCGGCAGCAAACGGAGCCGGTGCGCATCTTGTTTTACCACCGCGTGGCCGATGACCATCCGAACGCGTGGACGATGTCCACGAGCCGTTTCGCGGCCGAAATCCGTTGGCTCCGCGCTCGGTTTGACATCGTAAGCCTCGCCGAGGCCCAATCACGGATCGCCTCTGCCAAGAACCGCGTCCCCACCGCGTGCCTCACCTTCGACG
Organism: Lacipirellulaceae bacterium; assembly: GCA_036503915.1. GTDB lineage: Bacteria > Planctomycetota > Planctomycetia > Pirellulales > Lacipirellulaceae > JABDGM01. The sequence goes on from DASXWB010000587.1 coordinate 2,332, forward strand.
ACGGCTACGCCGACAACATGCGCTTCGCAGCGCCGCTTTTGCTGCGGCACGAAATTCCATTCACCTACTTCGTATCCACAAATCACGTGCTCGGCGGAGAGCCGTTTCCGCATGACGTGGCAGCCGGTTGCCCGCTGGCGCCAAACACGCCAGCCGACATCAAAGAGCTGGCCGCCGCAGGCGTCGATATCGGCGGACACACCCGCGGCCACGTCGACTTGGGCGGCAACTTGCGCGTGCAGCAATTAAAAGACGAAATCGCCGGCTGCAAACACCAGCTTGAAGATGTGATCGATCGAACTGTGCGCTACTTTGCGTTTCCATACGGGCAGCATGCAAACCTGTCGGTCGTTGCCTTCGAGATGGCGCACGAGGCGGGTTACGACGGCGTGTGCTCGGCCTACGGCGGCTACAACTTTCCCGGCGACGACCCGTTCCATTTGCGCCGCATCCACGCCGATCCCGAATCGCTTCGATTCAAGAACTGGATGACAGTCGACCCGCGCAAAGTGCGCCGGCATCGCGATTTCAATACAACACCAGCGCCGACGACTTGTACGGAGCGATGAGCACGAACGCGGACAGTAATTCGAACTCACTTCGCCTGCGGCCTGATACGCTGGCCGCGAGCGTTGCCATTCTGCTGCTGGCGAGCGTCGTGCAGCGCAGCGTGGGCTTTGGCCGCGGCGTTTTGTTTTGCCGCTGGCTTACGCCGGATGAGCTGGGCACATGGGAAATGGCGTACAGCTTCCTGCTGTTGGCCGCGCCCGTCGTCGTGTTGGGTTTGCCCGGCTCGTTCGGCCGCTACTTGGAGCGCTTCCGCCAGCGCGGGCAGCTGCGCACGTTTTTGCGCCGCGCATCCATTTGGACGGCAACGCTCACCGCTGTTGCAGCTGGGCTAATCGTGGTTGCCGCTGGGCCGTTTTCCGAGCTTGTTTTTGGGCGCGGCGACGAGCGATCGCTCGTGGTGCTGCTCGCAGTCAGCCTCGTGGCGGTGATCCTGCATCATTTCCTCGAGGCCCTGTTTGCCGCGCTGCGCAAGTTCAGCATCGTCTCGGCGATGCATTTCTGTCAAAGCATGTTGTTTGCCGCGCTTTCGCTCGGCCTCTTGTGGTGGTGGCGGCTTGCTGCGGAAAGCATCGTCATCGGCTATGGCATGGCCTGCCTTGTGTCGGCGGGCGGCGCCTTAGCTTGGAAGGGCAGGGCGCTCGCCGAAGAAGCCGCGCCTGACGGCGGTGTCGCGCATCGCGAATTCTGGCCGCCGCTGGTGCGGTTCGCCGTGTGGGTCTGGCTCACGAACCTGCTGTGCCATCTGTTCGGCGTGGTCGACCGCTACATGCTCTTGCACTGGAGCGGTCTGGACGACGAGGCGGCCCTCGCGCTGGTGGGGCAGTACCATGCCAGCCGCATTGTGCCGCTATTGTTCCTTTCGGTGGCCGACCTCTTGGCTGGCATCGTGCTGCCCTATTTGAGCCACGATTGGGAAGCAGGCGCTCGCGAGCGTGTCTCCGAACGGTTGAATCTGGTAATCAAGCTGACATCGCTCGTGACGATGGCCGGCGGCGTCGTTGTCCTCTGGGCCGCGCCGCTGTTGTTTCATGTTGCCTTCGAAGGGCGCTACGACGAAGGCCTGGCGGTTCTGCCTTGGACTCTCACGTACTGCATCTGGTACTCCCTGTTGCTGGTGGCGCAGAACTACATCTGGTGCGCTGAGCGAGTGAAGTGGAGCACTGTGTCGCTCGCGGCCGGCCTGGTTATTAACTTCGGCCTCAATCTCGTGCTGATCCCGGTTTGGGGATTGCTAGGCGCCGTCGTAGCAACAACGGTGGCGACAGGCTCTGCGCTTGGTGTTTTGTATTCAATCAATCATCGCGCCGGCATGCGGCTGCAGCCGGGCATGATCTGGTTGACCATGGCCCCCGCGGTCCTATGCGGTGGCGCCGGGTGCGCGACGGCCGCGCTCGTTGTCCTGGCAATTGCCATGCCGTTTTCAAAGATGCTCTTTACGCCCGAAGAACGCGACGCGATCGTTCAATTGGCCCGCACGCAGCTCGATAAGCTGAGCGCGCTTTGGTCACCGCAAGTTGAGCCGACGGAGCCAAGCCATGCAGTTTGATCCCGAATTAGATACAACTTCATCATGCGCCGTTGACGACGAGGCTACCGATTTCGGATTTCGGGTTTCGGATTTCGGATTGCGAGCCGATGCCGACAATCCGCAATCCGCAATCCGCAATCCGCAATCGAATGCGGCGACGCGCCCGCTTCGCGTGCTCTTCATGCAGACAGACATGCGAATCGGCGGCGCGGAAATGATTACCGCGAGTGTCATTCGCCGGCTCGACAGAGACCGCTTTGCACCAGAGCTTTGCTGCTTGAAAGAACGCGGCGCGCTAGGCGAGGAACTCGCCGCCGAAATACCGGTCCATCACGGCCTGCTCTGCGGCAAATACGATCTGCGCGTGTGGCCGCGGCTGACGCGGCTGCTTCGCAGGCGGCACATTGATGCGGTTATAACTGTTGGCGCCGGCGACAAGATGTTTTGGGGCCGCCTCGCGGCCTGGCGCAGCGGCGTGCCGGTAATAGTTTCCGCCTTGCACAGCACCGGCTGGCCCGACTGCGTCGGCCGGCTCAACCGGCTGCTAACGCCTGTTACCGACGCGTTCATCGCAGTCGCCGAATCGCACGGAAAGTTTCTCGTCGAGCAAAGCGGATTTCCAGAAAACAAAGTGGCCGTGATTCGCAACGGCGTCGATACAGATCGCTTCGCGCCTGGGCACGACGTTGTTGCCGTGCGCCGAGAACTTGGCCTCGGGGAAACCGATCCCGTGGTTGGAATCGTCGCTGCGCTGCGTCCCGAGAAAAACCATGAGCTGTTTCTGGAGTTGGCGCGTCGCGTAAAGGCCGAATTGGCAACCGCGAGTTTCCTCGTTGTCGGCGAAGGGCCGCGGCGCGCGCACCTGGAACGAATGGCCGGGGATTTGGGCCTACAATCGAGCGTTCGATTCCTCGGCGCGCGATCCGACGTGCCAAGGCTGCTATCCGCGATGGATGTGTTCGCTTTGACGTCGCACGTGGAAGCCAATCCGGTGTCAATCCTTGAGGCAATGAGTATTGGCCGACCGGTGGTCGCAACCAACGTTGGCTCGATTCACGAAGCGGTCATCGAAGGCCAGACGGGCTTTCTCGTGCCGCCGGGCGATGCCGCGAAGTTTGCCGACCGAATCCTGCAACTCTTGCATGCCCCTTTGTTGGCTCATTCGATGGGCATTGCCGGCCGTCAAACGGTTGTACGGCATTGGTCGCTCGAATCCATGGTCGGCGGCTACGAGCGCGTGATTGAATCAGTATACGAGCGGAAGTCGTCCGTAGTCCGTCGTCCGTTGTCAGTTGCAGCGTCATGATCGCCGGTCACCACGCCAAATGCCGCTTCGCTCGATTGCTAAGTAGATATCGCGCAGCCGATAATGAACTACTGACAACTTACGACTGACGACTGACCACTTACCTCCATGCTCACAGAGCTGATTCTCACGACGCTGGCCCGATTCCTGAGCGGCGCCAGCGTGCGTTGGATCGACTGCCAGCCCGATACGTGCCAGCGCGTGTATTTTGCGAATCACACGAGCCACCTGGACATCATTCTGGTCTGGTCTGCTTTGCCGCCCGAGGTCCGACATTTGACCCGGCCGGTCGCTGCCAAGGATTACTGGGAGCGCGGCCCGCTGCGCCGCTACATGGCGAAAACGTACAACGCCCTATTGGTAGATCGCAAGGAAATCAAAGTGCATCAAAGCCCGGTCGACCTGATGCTGCGGGAAATCGGCACGACGCATTCGCTGATTATTTTTCCTGAAGGCGGCCGCACCGCCGGCGAGGCCGTGGGCGAATTCAAGAGCGGCCTGTATTATCTGAGCAAGAAGCGGCCCGATTTGGAGCTGGTGCCGGTGCACATCGACAACATGAACCGCGTCTTGCCGCGTGGCGAGTTCCTGCCGGTGCCGCTGTTGTCCTGCATCACGTTCGGCCCGCCAATGTGGCTCGAGGCGGGCGAAACCAAAGTCGACTTTTTGAACCGGGCCCGTGCGGCCGTCCAGCGCCTTAAAGAAGTTGAGTAACCGTGGACGCGAAAGACTGGTCATTGGCCGCGGTCGTTGTCACGCTGCTTACGGTGGCGAGCGTGATCGGTCAGGTCGTCCAGCGCCAGCCCCATCTGGGCCTCAACGCGGCGGCAATCGCCACGTTTAACCGCCGCGTGCGCGCGTGGTGGGTGATTTGTGCGCTGTTGGCGATCGCCTTCTTCAGCCCGACGCTCACCGTGTTCCTGTTTTGCGTGATGAGCTTTGAGGCGCTTCGCGAGTATATCACGCTCACGCCCACGCGGCGCGCCGATCATCGCGCTTTGTTCTGGGTGCTTTGTTTCTTCACGCCGTTGCAGTACGTGCTGGTGGGCTACGCCAAGTACGACCTGTTCAACATTCTCATCCCGGTCTATGGATTCTTGTTCATCCCAGCGCGAATCGCCATCGCCGGCGACTTCAAGCGCTTCCTGGAGCGCGTGGCCAAGATTCAATCGGGACTTTTGATCTGCGTTTATTGCCTCAGCTTTGCGCCGGCGCTACTGTACCTCGAAACGCCGCGTATTGAGGCGGGCGACACCACGACGCGAGCTCGTCTCTTGTTCTTTTTCGTGATGATGGCCCTGCTGTCCGAGGCGTTCCAATTCGTTTGGAGCCAGCTGTATGGCCGGCACGTCATTGCGCCGCAAATCAACGCTGCCCGCACCTGGGAGGGGCTGGTTGGTGGCTCGGCCAGCACCGCGCTGGCCGGCATGGTGCTGTATTGGGCCACGCCGTTCGAAGATGTGTGGCACGCGGCCTTCATGGCGATGATCATCGCCGTGATGGGTTTCGCCGGGGCGATGACGATGTCGGCCATCAAGCGCGACCGCGGCGTGCGCGATTACGGCACGCTCGTCGAGGGACACGGCGGCATCCTCGACCGCATTGATGCCATCTGCTTCGCCGCGCCGGTGTTCTACCACATCTCGCGGCAGCTATTGAACGCGGAATAATTTTACATAGCCCGGCCATCTTGGCCGGGATCTTACGTGATGAGTCACTGCCGCGGCATGCCGCGCTAAACTGGACTCGTTACTCGTCCGGCCCAGGATGGGCCGGCTATGTACTACCGTCGCAGCGCCGGGCTGCCCAACGACGCGTCGTAGATGCTGGGTCCGGGAGCTTTTGAGTTGGCCGATGTGGCGGGAGCTGCGCC
>DASXWB010000588.1:0-2589 GCA_036503915.1 Lacipirellulaceae bacterium
GCTTCAGCAATCAGCCGCGGTCGATCATGGCGACGATCACAGAGCAAACGCAGAAAACGTCAAATTCCACGGCCGGCTATTTGGCCGTGCAGATCGCCATGTTGCATCGTCTGCGGCTCGCGGCAGTCGATCTGTTCGTTCAATACGAGCCAGGTAGTTCGCCGGTGCTTTACCATCGTGCGGGCTGTCCGATCGAGGCAAAGCAGTTTTCGCATCTCGCCGACGCAGGTGTGCGGCATATCTTCGTTCGCACCGAAGATTTTCAGCAATTCGGCAGCCACCTGTTGGCGTCGGTCGATTCGCTTGAGGGCGATACGCCTGTGCCGGGGGCCGAGCGCTTCGCCGTCCTGCAAGTCGCGGTGGCCATGGAAATCGAGCGTACATCGCGGCTGGTCGACTGCGGGCCGTATGTTACGTTGGCCGAGAAAATCGGCCGCGACTTGACGTCGTTGTTATCGACCAACAAAGTGCTGCCAAAGGACCTGTTCCGCCTGGCACGGCACGACTTCAACACATTCACCCACGTCACGAACGTCGCCGGCTACAGCGTTATCTTGGCCGAGCGATTGGGACTAACAAGCGGCGGCGGCCTGGAGAAGATCGCCACCGCAGCGATTCTGCATGATATTGGAAAACGCTTCATCCCCGCCGAGATTCTCACCAAGCCGTCACGCCTGGACCCGCACGAACGCGACATCATCGAAACCCATCCGGTGCGCGGTTACGAAGAGCTGTGCGAGCGGCCTGGACTGACGCACGATCAATTGATGATCGTTTATCAACACCATGAACGAATCGACGGGACCGGTTACCCGGTCGGAATTCAAGGCGACGATATCCATCCCTGGGCGCGTATGCTTTCGGTTGTCGACGTGTTCGACGCGATGACCGGCACGCGGCCCTACCGGAGGCCTGCCACCGCAAAAGAGGCCATGAACTACATCCGGCAGAATGCGGGCACGCAGTTCGATCGCGAGGTTGTTCAATGCTGGACATCGCTCATGACAAACAACTGATTGAAGAGCTTTGGGAATCCGCCGCGACCAAGGTACGGCTAACGGAACCCCTGCGCCAATTCATGGAACCGCACGGCGCGATGCCCATCTATCCCGAAAATCGCCGGGCCTATCACCGCTATTTCATGCGCGGCAAAGCTGTGGTGCTGCGCGGAGATGCCACGCTCGCCGCGTACACGAAAGATGTTTCCCGGCAGGGCATCGGCTTTCTTTCGCCGGTGCAACTTTTGCCCAAGGAGCGCGTCCGGCTACGCGTGCCAAAGGCCCAATTGAGTCTGGAGATCGTCCGTTGCCGCCGAGTGGATCCGGACTGCTTCGAGTGTGGTGCCCGATTCGCTTTGGAGCCCGGATTGATCCGTTCGACGAATTGAGGTGACACATGCGTGTAGTTCGCGACATCATGAATAAGCGCGTCGTGGGCATCCGCCCCGATGTGACGTTGGCCGAAGCCATCCACATCCTCACCCAGCAGCACATCGGCGGAGCGCCTGTGGTGACTGCCGAGGGAGCTGTGGTCGGTATAATCTCCGAACTGGCGATGATCGACGTCGTGTTCGACTCCGATGCCAAGAACGCGCTAGTAAAGGAATACATGACCGCCCAAGTGCACACGGTACATCCCGATGATCCGCTCTCACGGCCGGCGCAGCTGTTCGCGCTGTATTCATTTCGGCGGCTGCCGGTAGTGGAGGATGGAAAGCTCGTGGGCATCGTCACCCGCCGCGATTTGATGAATTACGCCCTGCGATCGAACGAGGTTTTGACCGATCCGCTGATCGAGCTTATCCCTTCACTTGCGCCAATGACCTGAGGTCGGTTACCGATTACTGAAGTAACCGCGGCTACGCCGCTGCCAATCCGATCATTGCGATAAGTACCGGAAGCCACGAACCTTAGGTTTGCTCGATCTAGCCAAGCGCTCCTTGGGGCGCTGTGATGTCTGAGGATGTATGTCCACGGTGGCCACGGAGACCGACCTGAAACTCAACCCGACCGCGGGATATGTGCCACTACGGCCATCGGTGCTTCGTTCGATCGATTCAGCTCCTGCTGATTTGTTTCTTCAATACGATCGTGGCGCTTCGCCAGTACTCTACTGTCGCAAAGGCAGCCCACTCGACGCAAAGCACTTTGCCGAGCTGGCCGACTCTGGCATTGAACAAGTCTACGTGGAAAAAGAGGACTTCGATTCGGTAAGCAAACGACTGCTCGACTCCCTGGAATCGTACTTTCAAAAGGATTCGGTACCACAAACGGAAAAATTCGCCGCATTGCAAGTCGCTGTCGCTGTCGAGATAGAACATTCATTGCGGGCCGTCGACTGCGGCGCCTTTCAAGCAGTTACGGAAAAGGTGGGTCGCCAACTGGTAAATCTGCTGGCGGCTAGCGACGTGCTGCCGCGCGACCTCTATCGCATCGCCCAGCACGACTTCTGCACATTCGCGCACGTGACCAACGTCGCCAGCTACGTGGTGATTTTGGCCGAAGAGATGGGCCTGCGCGACGCGGCAACGCTCGGGCACATCGCATCCGCCGCAATGCTTCACGATATAGGGAAACGATTTATTTCTCC
>DASXWB010000589.1:0-2069 GCA_036503915.1 Lacipirellulaceae bacterium
GTCGAATGGTCCCGGCAGTTCTTTATACCTACTGAAGCTCACACACCGGTTCAGCTTTGAGGAAGCGGGGCGTATTCAACGAAGTATCAGGATCGTTTCATCGCATTCCAAATATCGCTCAGTCGCCGGCGCTTGTTCATGGCCGATGATCGTGAAACCGCACTTCTCAAGCACGCGAATCGAGCCTTTGTTGTGAGTCGCCACGCGGGCATGGAGGGGGCGGTGCGGGACAAGCTGCAGCAACAGCTTAAGCGCCCGCGTCGCGACGCCCTGTCCCCAATACTCCCGCGCAACCCTATAACCGATCATGTATTCACCACCTGCTTTGAAGCAGCCGATATCGCCCGCAAACCGGCCATCGACCAGGATTGCCTTCGCGACAACGTCGGGATCACCCAGAACCTTTACCCAATGAGCTTCGAAAGCCGCGGCTTCGCGAGGCACCACAGCTGCCATCTGGTTGGACTCAAAGTCGAGCTCGTTGCGGAACAACGCAGGAAAATCCGCCGCGGTGACATTTCGCAATTGGATGGAAGACATAGACTCGAGATGCATCGCAGTGTTCGTGGAAGCTGAGATTACTTCGGCTCTGGCCCCCTTTGTAGCATCAGCATGGGCCGCCATTACAAGAAGGGTCGCTGAGATATGCTCAGTCCAACCATCGCCAACTAAGACTTCGCTGGTGTTCACGGTGGGGATAGAAACCCAGTTCGACCGCTGCAGCCGCGGCGCTCAGCTCAACCATTGATGCGACAACGGGGGCTGCCGATCAGTGCGCCCCTGCGCCGCCCGAATCCGGATAAACCCTTCGGCGCCACTCAATCGCATGACGTAGGCTTATCCGCCTTCGGCAGGGCTCCCCATGCTAGGAACACACGATCTCCTCTTGTTTGTCGTTGCCGGGTTGTTGCTCAACCTCACTCCCGGCCCGGACATGCTGTACCTGATGGGGCGAAGCTCGATGCAAGGCAGGCGCGCGGGCGTGGCGGCGACACTCGGAATTTGCGCAGGAGGTCTCGTGCACACCGTCGGCGGTGCGGTAGGAGTATCCGCGTTGCTCGCTGCTTCGGCGACCGCATTCACCGTGCTCAAGATCGTCGGCGCGGTTTATCTCTGCTATGTCGGCGTATCGATGGTGGTGTCGTCGCGGACGGCGGCCAACATCCAAGATATCGACGTTGCACCCGTTGGTCTTACGACGGTGTTCTTGCAAGGCCTTCTCACGAATGTCCTCAATCCAAAGGTTGCGCTGTTCTTCCTTTCGTTCGTGCCGCAGTTCATTGCCGCGGATGCTGCGTAGAAATGGCTCGCATTTATATTTCTCGGCACGCTGTTCAACGTGAACGGCACGCTATGGAATCTGTTCGTCGTATGGCTCACCGCGCGCGCCAGCTCGAATTTGCGGTGCAGCGCCGTGGTCGCCTGGATCAATCGCGGCATCGGCGCCTTCTTCGTATTCCTCGGGATTAGGCTGGCGTTCGCGAAGACCGGTTGATTCAGCCACGAAACGCTGCGCGAAGCGCTCCGTACGCCCGCTCACCCTAGCCTTGTCCCTCTATGCTCATGCCGCTGCCAAGGCCGCTGCCAGAGCCGCAAATCGCGCGTAACCGCGACGAGATCACCTCGAACGCGGATTGAGTACCGCAGAATGCGTGTATTCCTCATCCCGACGCTCTCCCCGCGCGAGAAGCAGAGGCTTGCATGGCAATCAGCACCACCGCGCCTGCGGCGACCACGGCAATCGCGACATAGCCCGCGTTTTGGGATTGGGCATAGGTGATGCTCGAATAAAACAAATACGCGCACGTGCACACGAAAATCGCAGGCAGCAACGGATAGAGCGGCACGTTGAACGGCCTCGGCACGTCGGGATTCTTGTGCCTGAGAATGAACAGCGAAATGCCGCTCAGCATGAAAAAGAACCAGAACACCGGCGCAGTGAACTCCACCATCGTCGCGAAACCGTCTTTCTCCACGGCGCCGAACACGATCAGCGCTAGCGAGATCAAGGCCTGCACGATGAAGCCGACCACCGGCAGATTGCGATCGCCGCGCCAGCGGCCCATGAA
>DASXWB010000590.1:0-7329 GCA_036503915.1 Lacipirellulaceae bacterium
CATCGGCGATGATTTGGCGCACGCTCGCCGGCACGGCCTCGAGGCCGTCGTCGCCGATGCCAATGACGTGGATGCGTGGGGGCAAGAGGTCAGAGGTCAGAGTTCGGGGGTCAGAAATTAGAGCGAGGTCAATATAACAGAACGAACGAGAACGCTCAGCCCCATCTTCGGCGCATACGATCCGTAGAGCGGACTTTGTTTGATCTCCGGCCTCCGACCTCCGACCTCTCATTCCGCCACATAGCAGCGCAGCGTGTGCGGTTCGAGGACGATCGCTTCTTTGTCCGGCGCAGGCCCATCCGCTTCGGGATAAACGTCATGCGGCGACGTGGCCGCCGTATCTACAATTAGCCGCCAGGAAATGGCAGCGGCGGCCGGCGGCACAGCGAAGTGCTGCGGCTCGCGGCCAGCGTGCAGCAGGAGCATCACCGGCCGGGCGGCGGCGTTGTCGATGCCGCTCGTGCCGAACACGCTTGTGAGGCTGGGGCCGTTGCCGTTCCAATCAATCGGGCGGCCGTCGGGGCTGTACCAGCTGACATCCGGCAGCGTGCCTGGCTTGGCGGCCTTTCCGGTGAGGAACGCGCCACGGCGCACGTTCGGCTGCCGTCGGCGGAAGGCCGTGAGCGCCTGCACGAAGCGCATCATCTCGGCGTTCTTCTCCACCAGCCGCCAGTCGAACCAGTTGAGCGCGTTGTCCTGGCAGTAAGCGTTGTTATTGCCGCGCTGGGTGCGGAGCACTTCATCGCCGGAGAGGATCATCGGCACTCCCTGGCTTAGCAGCAGGGACGCCAAAAAATTCTTCGCCTGCCGCGTGCGCAACTCGACGATGCCTTTGCGACGCGTGGGGCCTTCGACGCCGTAGTTGGCGCTGTAGTTGTTGTTCTCGCCGTCGCGGTTGTCCTCCATGTTGGCCAGGTTGTGCTTGCGTTCGAAGCTTACCAGGTCATTGAGCGTGTAGCCGTCGTGCGAAGTGATGAAGTTGATGCTGTGATAGGGCCGCCGGCCGCTGGGCTGATATAAGTCGCTGGAACCGGAAAGGCGCGTGGCCACTGGACCGGTCATGCCGTAGTCGCCGCGCCAGAAGCGGCGCAGATCGTCGCGGTAGCGGCCGTTCCACTCGGCCCAGCGCTGGTTGGCGAACGAGCCCACCTGGTAGGCGCCGGCGGCGTCCCACGCTTCGGCGATGATCTTCGTGTCGGCCAGCATCGGATCTTCGGCGATCAGCTCGACCATCGGCGGGTTCGGCACCAGCTCGCCCTTCCGGTTGCGGCTGAGGATCGACGCCAGGTCGAAGCGGAAGCCGTCGATGTGGTAGTTGTGCACCCAATGCCGCAGGCAGTGAAAGATCATCTCACGCACAATCGGATGGTTGCCGTTCACCGTGTTGCCGCAACCCGAATAGTTGCGGTATGTGCCGTCATCGTTGAGCATGTAATAGACGCGGTTCTCGAGGCCCTTGAAGCTGAACGTGGGGCCTTTCTCGTTGCCTTCCGCGGTGTGGTTAAACACGACATCAAGAATCACTTCGATGCCGGCGGCGTGCAGCTCGCGGACCATTTCCTTGAATTGCCGCACCTGGTCGCCTGGCTTGTGGCCTTGCATGTACCCGCGATGCGGGGCGAAGAACGCCATCGGGTCGTAGCCCCAGTAATTGGCTCGCGCGGCTTTCGAGCCGTCGGCCTCTTCCGTGGGAAACTCCATGATCGGCATCAGCTCGACGGCCGTAACTCCGAGCGATTTCAGGTAGGGAATTTTTTCGACGACTCCGGCGTATGTGCCGGGCTGGTTGACTTCACTGGAAGGGCTCCGCGTGAAGCCGCGAACCTGTAATTCGTAGATGATCGTTTCCGAAAGCGGGCGCTTGAGATGCCGATCGCCCTTCCAGTCGAATGTGTCGTCGACCACGACGCACTTGGGCGGGCGCGTGATGCCGTCGTCGGCCGGCAGGAAGCGCCCGGCAAGCGCCCGGGCGTACGGGTCTATCAATCGGGCATTTGGATTGAACCGGTCGCCGCGGGCCGGGTCGAACGGGCCCTCCGCCTGGAAATGATATAACTGGCCGGCCGTCACGCCTGGAACGAAGATGCTCCAAATATCGCCCCAGCGGTCGTTCTCGGGATTGAACTCGATGAGTCGATGCGGCTCGCGGTCAGACACTCGGTTGTACAGCAGCACGCGCATGGCGGTCGCCGAGCGGCTGTAGACCACAAACTGCACGCCGCCCTCGCGCAGCACCGCGCCATAAGGCATCGGATAGCTGAACTGCAAGTGTGGCAGATCGGTTTTGCGGGCGGTTTTGGGCATGACCACAAAGGCGTGGCGCGAAAACAAACTCGTAGCGGTAGTAAACATGGTGCCTTAGGCTCGTGTCGAGGAGAGTTGAAGGATTGTGCCGCGCGCGACGGACGAGACTCTGCGGACCATGCCGATATTGCATGTGGGGCGGACAATCGTGTCCGCCAACGGTTCATTCGACGGACAGGATTGTCCGTCCCACAAGCCATATGCGGTCGGCCGAGAGCGGCGATCGCGCCGCGAAGCATCCTTAACTTCGACCACGGGGCAAAGCACACTTCAATGCGGTGCCATCCTACCGCAGAGCTTCGCCGGCTAGAATCCTTGTTAAGACCGGTGGGACTGGCGGCTGGGGACTTGGGGACTTGGAGACTGGGGCATCGAGAAACGTACGGCGCGGGGCTGAGCGAGCGAAGTTCATTGCGGTATATTTCGTTCTTGACGATTCGTATAACAAATCGTTCAAACTGAAATCCGAGTCCACCAGCCGCCAGTCCTTAGTCCCCGGCCCCGAACTTCCGTGTCCAAGGCGAGCTATAAAGAATCCGGCGTCGATCTCGAGATCTACCGCCAATCGATGGCGCGGCTGCCGCGGCTTTTGCGGCGCACGCATTCGCCGCGGGTTTTGCCGGCCGAGGGCGGCTTTGCCGGCCTGTTTCAGCTCGACTTTAGCGACGGGCTGTTTGCGCGGCGGTACAAAGACCCCGTGCTCGTTTCCGGCACCGACGGCGTAGGCACGAAGCTGAAGGTCGCCCAGCGTGCCCGCGTCCATAACACCGTGGGGATCGATCTTGTGGCCATGTGTGTCAACGATGTGCTCTGCTGCGGGGCCGAGCCGCTTTTCTTTCTCGATTACGTGGCGATGGGCCGCGACGACCCCGCATTGCTCGAATCGATTGTCTCGGGCATCAGCGACGGCTGCGTTGAAAGCGACATGGCGCTCATCGGCGGCGAGACGGCCATTATGCCAGACATATACGGCGGCGACGATTACGATCTGGCCGGCTTTTGCGTCGGCGTCGTCGAAAGGCAAAAGGTGATCGACGGCTCGGCCATTGTGCCGGGCGACATCGTGCTCGGCGTGGCCTCCAGCGGGCTGCATTCGAATGGCTACAGCCTCGTGCGCAAGATCGTATTCGATATCGCCGACCTCGACGCAGACACCTTCATAGAGCCGCTTGGATCAACGGTCCGCGAAGTGCTGCTGCGGCCGACGACGATTTACGCGCGTCCGGTGCGAAGCATATTGAACTACTACAAAGTGAAGGGCGTCGTTCACGGCATCGCGCACATTACGGGCGGCGGACTGCGCGAGAACCTGGCCCGAATCCTGCCGGCGGGCGTCGGCGTGACGATCGACCGCGGGAGCTGGCCTGTGTCGCCGGTGTTCACGTGGCTGCAGCAGCTGGGCGAAGTCGAAGACGCTGAAATGTTTAACGTTTTCAACATGGGCGTGGGCTTTGCGCTCGTCGTCAGTCCCTACTACGCGGAGAGCATTCAGCAGCAGCTTGCGCAGTCTGGCCTTTCGAGCTGGTCGATTGGCCGTGCCACGGAGGGCAATCAACAAGTCGCCTGGTCGGCAACGGAATCGTAATTTCCAATCTTTCGGCGGTCGGCCTGAAGTTCAAATTCAATATCAAGGTCGAAGGAGACAAGTACGCTCAAATCGGCATTGAGAATCCATATAGCGAGTTGTGGCGGAGGGCCAAGTAAGGCGATTGGCTGGCGGCTGGCCGGATTGCCCTTCATGTCCCTTGTTTTAAGGGTTCGCTGATTATACAAAAAGCAAGCTACGCTATTGGTAGGCGTTTTGCGCGTCCGTTATACCTTTAGAGGAGCTTGTCATGCGTGAAATTATTCGGCCGGAGCTTCTGTGGCGTGAAGTGATCCCACTTGCCGTGGCGGCCGGGGTTGTAGCTCTCGTGTTCCTTATCGCGTTGCCTACGATCGACACCAACGACGACAGGATCGAGGCAGAGGGCGCAGTCGAATGGACGCGAGATGTCATAGGGACGTTGATTGCCGCAGTCGCCGCGTTTGGCATGTTCTGGCGTGCCCTCAACGGTGAGCCGCTCGAGCTGCAGTTCGGTTACGTGCTTGCCCTGCTGGCCGGCTTGCTCCTGATCAGTGTCAATTGGTCGCTGGCACTTACGTTGGCGGCAATCGGCGTGGCGCTAATCGTGCGCGGGATCATCTTGCGTTCTGCCACGACGACGGCCACGGGAACGACCGTTGATCGACCGCTTACTTGACCTTCGCCGATGGGCAAAATCTGGGTCGGCACATCGGGTTGGACGTACGATGGCTGGCGCGGGCCGTTTTATCCCAAAGAGGTGCCGAAGAAGCGCTGGCTCGCTTGGTACGCCCAGCAATTTGCTACGACTGAAATCAACGGCTCGTTTTATCGCACACCGTCGCTTGAGGCGGTGCAAGCCTGGCGCGATGACACGCCGGATGAATTTCTGTTCTCCTGGAAGGCGTCGAAATTCATCACGCATTGGAAGCGGCTCAGCGACAATTCGGCCAGTAGCATCGAGCTGATGGAGACGCGGCTCAAGGTGCTGGGTCCCAAGGCCGGGCCGGTGCTGTTTCAACTGCCCGCGCGCTTCAAAGCGGACGGCAAGCGGCTGTCATCCTTCCTGAAGCTGCTCTCGAAGAAGTACAAGTACGCGTTCGAGTTTCGCGACGCGAGCTGGTATGAGAAGGACATACTCGCTTTACTGCGGAAGCGCGACGTGGCCTTGTGCCTGTCGGATCACATCGACGCGCCGGCGCCGTGGGTAGTGACGGCCGGCCACGTATACATTCGCGGCCACGGGCCAACCGGCGAATACAAGGATCGCTATCCGCTCAAGACGCTGCGCACATGGGCCGCGGCGATCCGCAAGTGGAAGCGGCAGGGTCGCACCGTATTTTGTTACTTCGACAACGATCAGAAGAGCGCGGCGCCGAAGGATGCGCGACGGCTGCTGCAGTTGTTGGCAAAAAAGACTAAATAGCCGGCAAGGGTCGTTGCAAGAATCGCACTGTTGAACGAGTCCGCCACTGCCTGCCCGCCGTGGCGGGGCGGATTCGCTGCGGCGGACCAGCAGTAGCACCTGAAGGAACTCAATTCACGGGTGCGGCTGAGGCGCTCACCTCAGCGATTCCACTTTCCAGGCGTGCACGGCCGCTGCCTGCTTTTTGCAGCGCGCTAATCAGCTTCTGCTGCGTGTAGCCGCCGCGGAAGACGATCGGTCGGTACGGATCGTCACCCGGAAAGATGGCGATTACGGGGACGCCGTTGGCCCCCAGGGCGCGGATCGTGCGCTCGATCTCTGGAGGTTTCTCCGTGAAGTCGGCGTACATCGTTACCGCGCCCGCTCGTTCGATCGCTTTCTCCACCGGCCCCGTGTGCAGGACCGTCCTTTCAAAAACCTTGCAGTTAATGCACCACTCGGCCGAGAAATCGACCAATACGGTTCGGCCTTCATCGACGGCAACCTGCTTGAGGCGTTCGAGTGAAAACGGCGGCCAGGCCGCTTGGGGCGGTGTGCGAAGCAGTAAGACCGCCACGCCGATCGACGCAGCGACAACCGCGCCGGCCTTCGCCCAGGACCAAAGGCGATCGGTCAACTCGGCCGTAAATGGCGTGCGCGAAATGACCCAGCAAGCGATGCCGATGCCCAACAGCAGCACCAAGGTCGGCACGACCGCCGCCGGCTGAATGAACGACAGGATGAACACTACAGTGCCCAACAGTACGAACCCCGTCAGTTGTTTGAACGTTTCCATCCACGCTCCCGGCTTCGGCAAAAACCGCAACAGTTCCGGATAGACGCCAACGAGGAGATAGGGACTGGCCATGCCGAACCCCAAGCTGGCGAACACGACGAGGGTAATCGTTGTCGGCTGGTCGACGGCCCACGCCACGGCCGAGGCCATGAATGGCGCGGTGCACGGCGTGGCCAGGATCGTGGTGACGACTCCCTTCAAGAATGCGCCGAGGGGGCCTTCTTGAGCGGCCGCCGCTTGAACGCTGCCGCTGCCAAAGAATCCCGGGATGGGCACTTCCCACACGCCCAAAAGGCTCAGCGCCATGGCAAAAACAACGCCCGCAACGGCCGCATTGAACCATACACTGCCGAATTGGCCTCCCCAGGCAAAATTGATCGTGGCTGCAAGTGCGGCTAACAGCAAAAACACCGCGATGATTCCGGCCGCATACCAGATATTCAGTACCAGCGCGCGGCTGCGGCTGTGGCCGGCCTGCTCGACGAAGCTCATCACCTTCAGGCCGATCACGGGCAAAACGCATGGCATGAGATTAAGGATCAGGCCGCCGACGAAGGCCATGGCGATGTAATACG
Organism: Lacipirellulaceae bacterium; assembly: GCA_036503915.1. Lineage (GTDB taxonomy): Bacteria > Planctomycetota > Planctomycetia > Pirellulales > Lacipirellulaceae > JABDGM01. Next base: position 6,645 of record DASXWB010000590.1, read on the forward strand.
TCAGCCGACCGGCGGGCACACTCACTTCGACGCGTCCGAGATCATAGGCATCGCTCGCGCCGATTGTCGGCCCGTCATCTTGTGCGGCTTCCGTGCCAGCTGCCTGAGAATCGGGCGTCGCGTTATTGGTTGGCGCCTGTGGGTGAGTCGGCGACTGGGAATCGCGATAGCTGGCAAACACGGCGGCCAGCGCGCCGGCGTCCCTGTAATTGGCTGGCTCGAACAGCAGCGGCGCGCTGCCGCCGGCCGGCTCAGTGCCAACTTGCAGAGTGCCTTCGAACCGTGCCGCCGTAGGCGGCTCGCAGGTCCCCATGCCCGCGGCTGTCTCTTGGCAGGCCTGATAACCAAAGAATCCGCTGAATCGATAGGCGCCGGCCGGTGCATTTTGCGGCACATCCAAGCGGCCCGTCCAAGTGACGGCGCCTTCGTGGTAGCGCATCGGGCCGAACTCCGGCACCGAATTGTCGACGTTCACCTGCGCATCGGTGATGGCTCCGTTGGGGATGAGCCCCGACGTATTGGCAAACGCGATGAGCGTGGGCTTACTGCCCGGTTTGTCGTCGCGCGGCGAATAGGCGTAAACATGCCAATCGGGTGGCGGCGCGGCCGTGATGATGACGTACCCCGATTCGCCCGGCCGCACAACGGAGGGATCGAGCCGGCCGGTGATCTGCACGACGGAATT
>DASXWB010000591.1:0-2561 GCA_036503915.1 Lacipirellulaceae bacterium
AAGCGGTATACCGAGGATTGACCTCGATGGGCCAGACGCGGTTGTCGGCATCGAGAATGAAGTCGACACCGAACACGCCGACGAGTTCGAACCGCTCGGTAAGCACCTGGCCAATCCGCGCGATCGATTCTTCTGTCGTCGTCGGGATCGGAAGCGGGCCGATGGACCCCGCATACTGAAATCCATGTGCACCGAGCCAGGTTTCGCCGATCAATTGGCGGGTGACTCCGATTAGATTCGCATTGCCGTCGTGAGCGGCAAACGCGGCAGCACACGGGATGCCGGCAATCCGCTTTTGGAAGCAAGCATCCTTGACCCCGTGCGAAGACGCGTTTTCGCGATTCAATTCTCGTACTCCGCTTCCACTGGCGCCGCGATAGGTCTTCGCGAGCCAGGAGCCGTCCAGTGGCAGGCCTTCAGGCGAAGAACGCGTTTCAGGAAATAACAGGCCGGCATCGTCAAGTGCGCGGGCCAATTCCCAGGGCGAGCGGACCCGCGCGAGCACGTCGCCCGAATTACCCCACAGCGGTGCGACCCAAGCCATTTCATCCACGAGCTCCGGGTGATTTTCAAGCGCCCCCGTGTACATCCACGCGGCCGGCTCGACCGTGCGCAGCCAATCGAGAAGTCCTTCCGGGTACGGCGAGATGCGCGTCGTCGTGGCGATCGCGCGTAGGTCCGCGTCGGCGAAGAGATCGGCAGCCAGCGGGCGAAAGCCGGCGCGAGCGGCCGACGCGGCGGCTGCGCGCGCGCTGGCGCCGACAATGGCAAGGGGCTGGGAACTGGAGGTTGGCAGCTGCATTTCTGGTTTAGGCTTTCCAGCCTGACAAAACTTTGTGTCAGCCTGGAAAGGCCGACCTACGTTTCATTCCAGGTCGAGGCGCTGCACATGGCAATGGGGCATGGCCACCTGAATCTTTCGAGCCTCGTCATGGCTGACGTATCGTCCGTCAACTTTCAGCCATTCCAGAGCCGGCAGCTTCGTGATTGGCGCTAAGGCTTCAGCCACCATCAAATTGCCGCGCACTGTCAATAGCCGCAATTTAGGAATGGCCGCCAGGTATTGCAGCGAGTCGCATGTTGCATCAACTACGTCGTTGGGCGGTTGGCCGTAGAACCAACGCATGCCCTTGTCCTCCGTCGCCTCTGGCAAAGTGGCCTCCGGCTCGCCGCCCTTGCCGCGATACCACAAATCGAGTTCAAGGTGACGCAGTCGCTCGAGGCCGCGCAGATTTGCAAGCAATTCAGGCGTCAAATTATCGCCATGAAGCGACAGATGCTCCAATTGACTCATGCGCGCCAAAGGCGCCAGGTCGTTATCGGTCAATCGCTTTCCTTCAAGTGTCAGGGAAACGAGTGCATTGCACTGTGTTAAATACGAAAGGCCCATTCCAGTAATATTCGGGCTCCGCATTTCAAGCTTAGTTAAACGGGGCAATTCCACCAGCCAGCGGAGATCATTGTCCCTTAGGTTTCCCATCTCGTCTTCGTCAATGATGACGCTTTGCAGTTTTGTGAGTTTTGACACGAACTCCAAGCCCTTGGCCGGAAAAATCGTTCCGCTGGCGGCCAGCGACGTCGCGCTAATCAGTCGGCGAAGATCTTCATCATCACTAGAGGTTAATTGCTTAGCTGGAAGGTGGATTGCGCCGGCAGCATCCGGCTGCAAGCCGAAATTGGTCAGGTCGGCTTGAATCGACGCAATGACCGACTGCGGTGAGCGACTAGTTGTGGACAGATCTCGATATCTATTTCTTACCTCGGCTGATCCTAGATCGACGACGACGCCGGCCGCTCGCACGCGAGAAATAGCAAGCTGTTCCTGCAGGTTGGCCCAATACGTCGTTCGTTCTAACTCGGCCAGAGAGGCGTACGAAGCGGCTGTGTCGGAGACGTCCAAGATTAGCAATTGGGTGAGCGGCTTTAGCTCGAGCAACCCTTTGTCCGTAACGCGCGTGTTGCGCAGGCGCAGTTCCAAGAGATTTTGCAGCGAGGAAACGTGGCTCATCGCTGCGTCGCCGGTATTTGTATTGGACAAATCCAAGCGGAGAATCCAGCCGCAGCCGCGCAGTCGCCCGAGGTCTTCGAGCGCCACGGGTTTTCCCGCCAGATTAACGTGCCAGAGCGCTTCGCGCGGCTCGACGTAGCCGAGCAGACTCGAGATCCAGTTGGATCCGGGCGAAGGCTCGTCGGCCCAGCCGCAGGTGTCGACCGAGCCGCCCAGCCCGACAATGAGGCTGCGGATTCTGGCTTTTCGCTGCTGGTACTGGCGAGCCTCGAATGGCAGCGCGGTGAGCAACACGCAGAGCGCCGTGATGACCACAAGCAGAGTGCGCAGGCGATAGCGCGGTAATAGCTTCCAACGGCGAAACATGTCACCCGTGGTCCGCTGGCGCGTGTAATGCCCCGCCGCCATTATCCCGCACGACGCCGGAAGTTGAAGCGTAGGGTGGGCACCGCCCACCATTTTCGCGACCGTCGGTGCGCTCGCAGCCTGGTGCTACCGCTCGTCTTCCGGCCCGAATCGGCCACGATATTCCTCGGCCGGATATTTTTGGGCG
>DASXWB010000592.1:0-5129 GCA_036503915.1 Lacipirellulaceae bacterium
GCGGCAGCCAGACGCAGTCCACGAGGCGACAACGTGTAAACGCCCTCGCTCGCTCCGCGGCGCTGCGGCGGCATGCCGACCACCAATCCAAGGAGGGAACGGATGGTCCGATTCGCGGCAGCGGCGCTTGCCCTGGCGTCAGGCGTTCTTGGAATCACTGCTCACGGCGCTGAAATTGTTCTGCTCGATTTCTGGTCACCATCCTGCGGCCCCTGCATGCAGATGAAGCCGACCGTTCGCGGCTTTGTGGACGCTGGCTGGCCTATTCGCGAAGTCGACGTGACCCGCGACCCGGAGCTTGCCAGAAAGCATAACGTCAGCGGCATTCCTTGCTTTGTCATGCTGGTTGACAACCAGGAAGTCGATCGTGTCGTGGGAGCAACGACCGGCGAGCGGCTTCAGCAAATGTTCCAGCGCGCTCACGATGTCGAGCGGCAGAATGCCAACCGTGTTCGGCTGCAATCGGCGGATGTAGCGGCCCAGCCGCCACGAACCGCCGGGGTCGCGGACGCGCCGGCTCGCCCAGCAGTCGGGGTGAAGGAAGACCCAGCTCAATCGCCGCCCGCGCAATCAACCGAGCACGAAGAGCTGCTCGCCGCCACCGTGCGATTGCGTGTTCAGGATTCGAAAGAGAACGCCTACGCCACGGGCACGATCATCGATTCGCGACAGGGACAAGCCCTGGTGATTACTTGCGGTCACCTGTTCCGTGCATCCGAGGGCAAAGCCCCGCTCACCGTGGAGGTATTTGAGCGCGTTCCAGGCGGCATCCGAGCGGCCGGCCAAGTGCCCGCCCAAGTAATTCACTACGACCTTGAGCGCGACCTGGCGCTCGTCGGCATCTGGCCATCCCGCGCCGTTGCGGTCGCCCCCGTTGCCCCTGACGGCGCCCGAATCGAGCGGGGTGACCGCGTTGTGAGCGTGGGCTGCAGCCGCGGCGAGGACCCCACGGCACTTGCCTCCCGAATCACGACGCTCGACCGCTACAATGCGCCTCCCAACATCGAGGCCACGGGCGCCCCGGTCCAGGGTCGCAGCGGCGGCGGCCTGTTTAACGACCAAGGCCAATTGATCGGCGTTTGCTTCGCAGCCGATTACGAAAGCAACGAAGGACTGTACGCTTCGCTTGAATCAATCCACGCCGAGCTGGCTCAGAATGGCTTGAGCGAAATCTATGCGCGCGTCGCCGGCGGCCCATCGCGCGAAGCGCCGGTGGTGCGCGGTCAGGAGCCGCTGGAGACCGTCGTGCCGCTGCAGGACACCCAGTCCGTACCAATCGCGAATTCTGCTGCCGTCGTCACGCCGGCAAGTGGTGCCCAGCCTGCTCCGGACGGGCTGAACGTGGTCGAGCAAGCCGCGCTGGAGGAGATCATGGCCCGCGCCGCGACGGCCGAAGTTATTTGCATCATCCGGCCGAAAGACCCGGGTGGGCAGAGCGAGGTCATCACGCTGGCTGATGTGTCGCCCGAGTTCGTTCGAGCGCTGGAGGCCCGCAAGAAGACATCTCAGGATTCAGTTATACGGTAAGTTGGGGGCATTGCGACCCACCGATACAATCGTCATGACGCGTCAATGCCATGCCTGAGTGGTTACGGCATAAGCTAGGCTAGAGCTGTTGCCTAGCATGTTTTGAAATCCCGGCAAAAGGCCGATGATTTCAACAAACATTTGCGGTAGGGAGACTTCGTAACCAAGCATTCGTGAGTCGTAACGCATGGCAAAACAAGCAGAGAACTCTGCAAGGGACCGCAGCAAGCGATCGGAAACACAATCCACAATAGCTGTGTCACGGGAGATTGCTGACAAGGTTCGCGACATCGCCAATGCTAACGATGCAACCGTCTTCGAGATGGCGAACGCGCTGCTCGACTACGCATTGCAGCACACAACAATTAACATTGAGCCGCGCAGGGTTGCAATCGTTCCAGCCGATCAGTTAAAGGATCGGCAATCACTGGCGAGCGTCCGTTAATATGGTCTTGTACGTCGCCATCGTCGCGATTCTGAACGTTGCCTTGGGCTACGCCCTGGCCGTCTATCTGCGCTCGGCCCGATCAGCTCGCCGTACCGCCAATTCCCATTCTGTATCGGACTATGACGAAGGCGGCGATTATGGTTCGGGCGGCTCGTACCACGACCACACGTACGAACACGAGCTGGAGAGCTCCGTAAGTTCGTGATCGGCCGCTGGCGCTCACGCCATTTCTTCCAGCTCGAAGATCGCCTCGATCTCAACGGCCCAGCCGGCTGGCAGCGACGCAACGCCCATGGCGCTGCGCGCGCCCACGCCCGCCTCAGTCCCAAGTACGTCGCGCATCAGCTCGCTGAAGCCATTGATGACTGCGGGATGCTCCTTGAACTCCGGCGTGGCGTTGACAAAGCCCGTCGTCTTGACGAGGCGCCTTATCGAATCAAGGCTGCCGAAGCGCTGCCTGAGCGTGGACACAATTGCCATTCCCGTTTGTCGGGCCGCTTCGTAGCCGGCTTGCTTATCAAGGTTGTCGCCCAGTTTGCCGCAAATCGCCGTACCATCGGCTTTCACCGGGCCATGGCCCGACAAATACGCCAGCCCGCCCACAACGACCACGGGCCGGTACACGCCCAGCGACCGGGCCGCTTGCGGCAGCTCCAAGTTCAATTCTTTCAGTCGCGCTTCGTGGCTCATAGTGATTTAGGTGAGTAAGTGAGTAGGTTCCTCGATGCTACTTACTCACTTACTCACTCTTCCTTCCCATACACTTGTGCCGGGTCAAACACCCGCTCGGCGACGATCTTCAGCCCCTCCGCCGTCATCTGCCTGAAAAAACAGGAAGCATATCCTTCGTGGCATGCAGCGCCGCCTCCCTGCTCCACCTTGAGCAGAACGGCGTCGCCGTCGCAGTCGACGTAAATTTCTCGAATACGCTGGATGTTGCCGCTTTCTTCGCCTTTGCGCCATAGCCGGCCGCGGGAGCGGCTGTAATACACTGCCTGGCCGCTGGCGAGCGTCTCATCCCACGCCGCACGGCTCATGTGGGCAACCATCAGCACCTGGCCGGTCGTCGAATCCTGGGCCACCGCGGTCACCAATCCGTCCGGTGACATAAAATTCGGGGCGTCGATCGAAGACTTGCTTAACGCGCACATAGTCGCACCAGCGCAGCATTGGCTGAACAGCTCCTCAGCATAACCGGCTCCCGCCATCCCATCCAGCCGCGCGTTGCCGCGCAATAGTCGTTGCAGCTGCTACGGCCCCTTCAAACGAATCACGGGGGACGACCAAAAACTCGGCACACTCCGCAACCGCGCCACGAGCGATGCCGGCTGGATGATCAGCGCCGGTCGGACCGGCGGCGCAAACCTTGTCGTCGGCCGGTCACTTTAGATTCCCGCCATCGCCCGCCGATGGCTCACGCAGACGGACCAATTTCGCGGCCAAGGACGCCATGGCGCCATCACGTAGGGTGGGCACCACCCACCGCGAGCCAACGTCGGCACTGGCTACGGCAAGTGGTGGGCAGTGCCCATCCTACGGCAAATCGAGGAGACACCCCTTTGAACAAGTCCTTGACCATCGTGCTCCCCGTCCACAACGGCGAGGCCAGATTGCGCCGCTGCGTGCGGGAGATTCTCGAGGTAGCCAGCGACCTCACCAGCGCGTTTGGAATCCTGATCGTCGACGACGGCTCGACCGACTCGACATTCGAGGTCGCGGCGGAGCTTTCGGCCCGCTATCCGCAAGTCTCCGTGCGGCGACATCGTTATCACCGTGGCCTGGGTCCCACGATCGACTACGTGCAGCGCCACGTTCGCTCCGATGCAGTGATGATTCACGACGGCGTGACGCCGATTGACGCGAATCAGATGCGCAACGAATGGCGCCGCTGGATCGCTGGCTCGCCAAGCGCGGCCAGATCCATCGATCCAATGACGCTGCAAAGCGACATCTGCGACTTCGCGAATCTGCCGGCAATTCATGCGGCCATGGAGCGGGCGCATGGACAAATGCTCGGCTTCCAGCTAATTGTCCCAACTCAAACGAATGAAGCCGAGCCGATCGACGACCGCGACTCTGTGCACACATCGCGCGCCGGTGCAGCTCCACGCGAGCGGCCCGGCATCGGCCGAATTCCTCCCTTGCCGCGTCCAAAATTCCTCCAGGCCCTCGCCGAATTCGCCTTCGGAGAATAACCGCTTTGCATAAAAATGGCTGTGGGAGGCGTCTCTGACGCCGATTCGCTGTGGGAGGCGTCTCGGACGCCAATTGGACGCTGCATCGCAACCTCTATCGTTGTGAGAACCGGCGCCGGGCTCGGATACCCTGCCACAAAGAGTTCCTATGCAAAACCGCCGAGTGATGCAGCGAGCGAAAAGCGAGCCCGCCGCCAAAAAAGTTTTCCGCGCAGCAATTTAATGCGCGCCCCGTATCGAAACGGCTCAGTGCTATGGTTAAGCACTTAACGTCCCTCGAGCTGTTTGCAGCGACTTGCTACAGTCAACCTGCCGCTAGCGTCGGCCTCCAATCCGGCGGCAAATCCCGCTGCAAAACCCTTGCAATTGCCAAATTGCGTGAATAGGATAATGCACGTCCGAGCGCGAGAGGCCGGATGGGGCCTCTTCCGCTGCGGGCGGGGCCCCGCGGGCCAATACTTCTCAGCCTTGTCTTCTCTGACGACGGAACGACGTTGGAGAGGTCTCTGTCGAAACATTCGACGGAGAGACGGTGCACAGCAGGACTATCTCGCGCAGGGCTCACGCGAACGCTGTGCTGGGTTCGGACATCTGACTGCCGACCCGCATTCATTGCACGGACTGAGGTCGCTGCCAGTACGTATAGACCGTGCGCAGTTCGTCTCGTCGCTGGAACAGACCGTTAGACCATGTTCGACTACGGCGTAGCCATGGGTGGCTGGGGCAACGCCCCAGTCCCGTTGAAGACTGCTGGGGCGATGCCCCAGGCACCCGCTACACCAATTTCGAACACGCGCGAGACCATTCTCATCTTTTATGGTTCTGCCCGTTGCGGCGGGCACTAGGAGGCAGTGCCATGAGTATCGCTCACGACATTCCGTTCGACACAGGTTTCAGCCAGGTGCCGGTTCCGGCAGTGCCGGTGTCCGGCGCTCGCGCGCTGCACCGCATCGCCGATG
>DASXWB010000593.1:0-14626 GCA_036503915.1 Lacipirellulaceae bacterium
GCACCATCTCGAGCGACACGATCATGATTCGCGACGCCCATTGATAGGCCTTAGCCGCTGGCGAACGGTCGTCGGAGGGGTTCGTCACCGGTAGGCGCGCAACAGGTGCGTTTGGCCAACCGACCCAAATCAGGCGGCCAGCCGCAACACTTGAGAGGGCGATAACTTACGCTGCGGGCAATCGACACCTTGCGGGTCGAAAGCTGCGGCAGCTCTGCATACAGGAAAAGGCAATCTATCGCAGGCTGCCAAAGAGTGTCAACGGCCCAGAACCCGGATTTGTGCTTTTTTTCACAATGTCGAAGCACCGCTGCAACTCTTGAGTGGAAATGGGCTTAAGACGAGCTGTCCCTCGATGGCCGAGGCACGCATGAAAAACTCAGCCGCCGCTGCTGCGGCCGCCTGCACGCCGAATTTCTTGCAGAATCGTATTATTTCGATTATCATCAATTTAGCGGAAAAGGCGGGAATTGGGCTGCGTAAGGGCCGCAGCCGCAGATTGTGCAAAACGGCAGTAGGCCCCCCCACTCGGGTCGCGACGAGCAAAGGTAGGCGCCACCCGATTTGAAACGGAACTCATCGCCCCATCCGCATGGCATCAGTGGTTCATGGACGATGCTGAGGCAACCACGGCACCGTTCATAACACATGATCGTATCCATGCGGAGTTCTTGATTGATGACCGCTTCGTCGCTGCGCGACTTCAGTTGCAAGGATCTAGCGCAAATGGCCAAGTCCGAGGGGCTGCCCGGCTGGCACTCTATGCGGAAAGAGGAGCTGGTCCGCGCACTCGTGAACCACGCCCGGCGGAAGCAGAAAACGCGCGGCGGCAGTCAGGGAAACGGCGGCACGAGCCGAATGGTCGATCACTTCGCATCGGAGCGGGCCGACAAACAGCGGAATTCCTCGAAGGCCGAGGAGCAGCTTCATCAGCTACGAGAACGTCTTTCTGGCAACCGCCACCTTGCTGCCGTGCAGAATGACTGTAGTCGCGTTGAAAACGACCGGCTTGTGGTGATGGTCCGCGATCCGTACTGGCTCCATGTCTATTGGGAGCTCGCACCACGCAGTGTTGAGCGGGCCCAAACTGCGCTTGGCCAGAACTGGCACACGACGCGGCCTGTTTTGCGGCTATTCCAGATTTCGAGCGATGGAACGGCCGAGCTGCGTAGGGAAATAATCATCCACGGCGGCGTGAACCACTGGTACGTCGACGTGCAGAACCCGCCGCAGCAGTATCGCATGGAAATCGGCTATCTGACGGCCAGCGGCCAGTTCTATTGCCTCGCGCGCAGCAACGCGGTCACCACGCCGCCGGCCGGCACGAGCGACTCGGTCGACGAGAACTGGGTCGACATCGACGAAAACGCCGACCGCATTTTCGCCATGAGCGGCGGCTACACGCAGCGCGGCACGAGCCTGGAGTTGCAGGAACTGCTTGAGGAGCGGCTGCGGCGTCCGATGGGTACGCCGATGAAGACTCGTTACGGCGGCGGCGCCTGCCGCCTCGGAGCCGGCGCTCATGATCTGCCGTTTGCCGTCGACGCGGAGCTTCTGGTCTACGGCGTCAGTCATCCGCATGCGCACGTTACGCTTCAGGGCGAGCCGGTACCGCTGCGTCCCGACGGCAGCTTCACCGTGCGAATGAGCCTGCCAGATCGCCGACAAGTTATCCCAGTCATCGCCAGCTCGCCGGACGGCATCGAACAGCGCACCATCATCCTAGCTGTCGAGCGGAACACCAAGGCGCTCGAGCCGGTGATGCGCGACCCGGGTGCATAGGCTTATGCCTTGAATGGCATGCTTTTGCGACGCGGTCCTATAAACATGCATCACGTAACCATGCCCACGCCGCAGCCGCGGCGAGGGCATGCCACCCGACCACTAGCTTTCTCCATTTTCTCAAATTGGCGTTTTGAATAGGATTCACGTGATCGCCCTGCTTTCGCGGTCGTTGCAGGAGTGTACGTGTGTCTTTCGATATCGATCCCATTCTCGGCGACTGGCCGTATTTGCCCGACGAAATCACCGTTCGGGTGATCGAGGGCGACGATGGCCAGCGTAAAATCCAGCTGCGGCTCGACCTGGGCCTTTTGCAGATGGCCTTCGATGGCCGGCCGGATGGACGCCGCATTCACGACGCCGCGTCTTGGTTCGAGTATCACCAGCGCCGGCAGCGCGACCACGACGCGGCCAACCCAGATGGGGCCCCATATCTGCTCGAGCCCGAAGATTGCGCCGAGCTGTTGCGCGAAGGCGTGCAATATTACCATCGTTACATTTGCTTTTGGCACTTGGGGTATTACGAGCTGTGTGCCCGCGATACGGAGCGGAACCTGCGTCTGTTCGCGTTCGTACGTGGCCATGCGCGGCATGAGCGCGACAAGCTGCGCTTCGACCAGTGGCGGCCGTATGTCACGATGATGCACGCCCGGGCCGTGGCCACGCCGCTGGTGGAGCTGGAGCAGTGGGACGCTGCAGCGGGCGTGCTCGACGCCGGCATACGCGGCATCGAGCGGTTCCTCGAAGAGTACAACCAGGTGGACCGGGCATCGCAGGTGGGCGAACTCACTTTCCTGCGGCGTTGGAAGGAAGAAATCGCGGCCAAGATCAAGGGGCAAACAGGACCGGCAGAGGCTGCCGCGCTTTTGGCGCCGACACCGGCAGATCGGGTGGCCGATCTTCGCGCACAAATTGAGTCGGCCGTCGCGGAAGAACGCTATGAAGATGCGGCCCTACTGCGCGACGAGCTGAAGCGGATAGAACAGGACAAAACATAAATCTCTGGCAAAGGCGCGAAGGGATGAAGGATGAAAGATAAAGGATGAAGGATGGGAAATGTATCACTCATCTCTTATCTTTCATCTTTCAAGTATTATGGAATTCTCAGAAACACTAGCCGCGAAGCGCGAACAGTTGCTCGGCCTGATTTCGAGCTATGGCAGCTGTGCCGTGGCATTTTCCGGCGGCGTCGACAGCGCTGTCGTGGCCAAGGCGGCGCAATTGGCGCTCGGTGACGCGGCCGTGCTGGTCACCGGCAGGAGCGCCGCCATGGCGGAAGGCGAATTGGAATCGGCTTGCGAGCTGGCGGAACTTATCGGCCTCCGCCACGTCGTTATCCCGACCGAAGAGTTCGCCAACCCGAGCTACGTTGCCAATGCGCCGGATCGCTGTTTCCACTGTAAGAATGAACTCTACAGCAAAATCGGCGGCCTGTCCGAGCGGCTGAACGTGGGCGTCTTGGTCAACGGCGCGAACGCCGACGATCTGGGCGATTATCGGCCGGGAATGCGCGCCGCGAGCGAGCACGACGTGCGCAGCCCGCTTGCCGAATGCGGCATCACAAAGCAAGAAGTGCGCGAGCTCGCGGCCGCATGGAAGTTGCCCGTGGCCGATAAGCCGGCCACGCCGTGCCTTTCCAGCCGCGTGGCTTACGGGCAGGAGGTGACACCAGAGCGGCTAGCGATGATCGACCTTGCCGAGCGGTTATTGCGTTCGCTCGGCTTCCATGAGCTGCGCGTGCGCTATCATGCCGGCGACATGGCCCGCATTGAAGTGCCTCTCGAAGAGCTGAACGAGCTGTGTCAACCAGAAATTCGCACGCGCATTGTCTCCGAGTTGCAGTCGGCGGGCTTCAAATTCGTCACGCTCGACCTGGCCGGCTTCCGTTCCGGTAATCTCAATCGGCTGATCTCACCGGCCGAGCTGCGGCGCTTTTCATAGCACGGATCAGTTCGACTCGGCTGCCCGTTACGCGCCACTTGGCGCGTGAACGACAAACACCTGCGCAATTCCGATAGGCGCGGATCTATCGCCGCGAAAACACCCGAATTATCTTGACCGTTGCCGGCAACCAAAAGATACAGCGATGCTGGACTCCGGCCGTAATCAGGCGATTGATTTGGAGGAACGCTCGTGAGATTCATCTGCATGCTTCTATCCACCGTCGTCGCGCTCGCTACATGCGCGCATGCTTACGGGGCGACATTGTACGGTGCGACTGCTTCCGGCAGCCCCGGCCGGTTGTACGTTCTCAATTCGACCAACGGCAGCCAGGTCCAGGACGTTGGTCCACTCAATGATGTGACCGGCCTCAATTACCCGATCACGGGGTTGGCATTTCATCCGACCACCGGCGTCCTTTACGGCTCGACCGGAAATAATCCTGTCGCAACAGCTGGACGGTTCGTCGCCATCAACCCGGCCACGGCTCAGGTGACCGCCATTGGTCCATTCAATGCCGGGCCAGTCAACGACTCAGGAACGCCGGCAACGATGACCGACCTTGCATTTGATTCGGCCGGCAACTTGTTTGGTGTCGCCTCGATTGGCGGTCCGCAACTCTATTCGATCAACATCGCCACGGGCCAGGCCACGGTAATAGGCAATTCGGGAATCGCATCCACCACTGGCGGCGGTCTGGCCATCAGCTCGAGCGGTGTATTCTACGGCACTCCGACGGCAAGCCGCTTTGGAACGTACGACACCACGACTGGCGTGTTTACGAACATCGCGGCGCCGAACCGGCCGGGAAACGCCGGGGCCTTGGCTGCCTTGGACTTCGATCCGAGCGGCGTGCTGTACGCAATGCATAGCGCGCCGGGCTCGCCGCCGCCGACAAATCTTGTAACCATTGACCCCGCAACGGCGATGGTTACTCTGTTGGGCTCTTCAGTGATTGCGCTCGACGCAATTGCGTTCCGGCCGGACGTCATCCCCGAGCCGGGCTCGATCGTTCTGCTGCTGGGCGGGGCGCTGGCGAGCATCATCGCCAGGCTGCGCGCGCGTTCCTAGGCGCGCTCGCGCGCACCCCTTCCCGTTTTGGGTAAGGAAGGGCAGGGTTCTTACCGTGGCTTGACGCCCAGGTGCTCTTCCCAGGCTTTGAACACGTCCTCTTCTTTTTCCACGTTGCCGGACATGACTTTGTCGCCCAGGATCTGTACCGGCAGGCCAAAGTCACTCCTCGTGCCGGGAGCGCCGCGCAGCTTGCTGTACAGGTCGACGTACTCGGCGATTTGCTTGTTGACTTCCTCGCCGCGAATGTAAGTGCGCAGGCGGTCGCGGCCGGCCAGCTCGTAAGCCTTAGGCAGCGCTTTTTCCAGGATCGGCGGATTCTCCTCGTCGCCTGACATAAGCCAATCGTGAAACTTCACAAACTGCGGCGGCCTGACTTCGCCAATGCCGATTGCCAGCCGCGCAGTGACGCAGGCGCCCGGGTGAGATCCAGCGTCCGTGGTCATGAGCTTATTGCAGCCCCTCTCCAAGGGAATCGGCATGACGATGATCGCCAGCTGATCGCCATAACGGGCGAGTCCTTTCTTCATGGTTGCGTGCATCTTCCGGCAGTGCGGGCAGTCGTACGAAATCATTTCAACCATCACGTGCGGCGCGTTTGGCGAACCGATAAGCGGGTGCTTGTAGACGTCGAGCGTCAGCTTCCCGCCCAAAAACTTCACGATCCGCTCGGGCTCAGCCGCGGATGGGGAAGTTCCGTTTGAGCCGTTCGGCGGCGGCGGCTCCGCAGCCGCCTGGGCATTGCCATTCGGATCGGCCTCGGCGTCCTCTTCTTCATTTTGTGTCGTTTGGTCAGAAGATGTCGACGAGCTCGGCGGAGCGTCGCCTTCGAGCGAATCGTCCTCGCCATTCGATGGGATCCGCATGGCAACATGCGGTTGCGTTTCGCCGGCGCCATTTGCCCTGTTCGGTTTCGCGTCGTTTGCTCCCACAAGCGCGATAGGCGCGTCGAGCGTGCCCTCTTCGAGCATGTGCGTTTTCGCGGGAAACACGAGCTGAACGGTTACAAGCATCGCGAGTGCCGCCAACGCGCCGCTGAGCGCGAGCGGGAGCGATGGTGTGGGCAACGCCGTTGGGCTTGAAGCGGCTGTGGGCGAGCCGCGCCCGGCGGTCGGCATGGCTGATCGGAGTGCCATGAGCCCCGCTGCTGCGACGCGCGGTTTGCGGATGTACCGCGTCTGATGCAGCCAGCGCGCGGCGCACCAAACCGCAATTGCGCCGAGTGCAATTCCGCATAGGTCGGCAACGAGGCAAAAAATACAGTAGTGGCCGATAGCAAAGATCTGCAAGCCGATGAACCAAAGACTCGCGGCCGCGGCCAGGACGGAGAGCATCACGAATACGGTATTGATCCAGCGGCCGAGCCGCGCGTTCCGCAATTCCAAAAGCACGCTCAAACCGGCCAGCGTTGCGTAGCAGGCGAGCCCGGCGACGGCGACCGGTACGCCGAACCACTTTGACCAGCTGCTGCCCAGCACGATGTTGCACGAGTTGTCATCGCCGATGCCACAGCCCGCCACCGAGGATTGATTCACCGCATGCCAGGCCAGATAGGCGCTCACGGCGAATGCCAGCCATGCCAGCACACGAAGTACCCAGCGAAGCGGCGTGCTGAAAACCGGCGGATAGGTGACCTGAGCGTAGTTCATCGAACTCAATTTACGTCTTTACGCTGTAAACCGCGAGTGGTTTGCGGGAGGCGTCTGCGACGCCGATCGGTTTCGCCATTTGGCGACTTTCGTCGGCATCAGAGACGCCTCCCACAACTGGGCCAATCAGGCGACGTGGTGCATACCCACATTATGTACAGCCCGCTAGCAGGAGCGAACAGAGTGCATGCTGCCAGCCGAAAGTCTGCCTTGTACCCTCATCGTTACCATCGCTACCATCCGATACTTTTTAGCAACCGGTACAGTCGGCCATCGAAGCGACGGCAAACCCAAGCCGCCGGCTTCCACCGGCGGCTAATGCAACGTGCCGAATTTGCGACAGCGTTCCCCTATCACACACACGATAAGCGAGTCACTGCGATGAACATGAGTCCGAAAGTGCGGCCTTTGTGGCAGCGTTTGCTGTTGATGGTTGGCACCAGCATTCTATGGGCGTACAAAGCGCTCCGCCTGCCGCGAAAGATTTTGCCGCGCGACTTGAAATCGGTCGTGAACAACTGGACTCACGAGATGTTCTGGATGCTCATCAAGAGCTGGTTCACGCAGGCTTACATCGACCAGCCCAGTTATTTCAAGATGCCGACGTCGTTCAAGCCGAAGGCCAAAGTGGCGCCGCCGTGCCAGATGAGCGAAGAGGAGATCAAGCTGTTCTATACGCAGGGTTTTTTGGGGCCGTATGATGCCTTCAGCCACGACGACATGATGGACTTCAAGCGCGAAGTGCTCGCCCTGGAAAACGCGAAGAGCAAGACCTACGGCTGGGCCACTCCGCGCGACCGGCACTTCGAGTCGCCGCGGCTGTGGAACTACATGAAGCACCCGGCGATTACGGAGCGCTGCGCCCAGCTGCTGGGGCCGGATTTGCTCGTGTGGCGTTCGCAGTATTTTTACAAAGGGCCGAAGTCGCCAGCCATTCAATGGCACCAGGCGAGCACGTTCATGGTGGAAGATTATCAGGATCCGGGCATCTTCCCGCCCGATCGCAGCGAGATTTTCCAGCTCACCGTGTGGGTGGCGATCGATGACGCCACGCCGGAGCGCGGCTGCCTGCAGTTTGCCCGCGGCACGCACGACCGGGTTCGCGCGATCAAGTTCGGCGGCGAGGCCGGCTTCTACAACGCGGCCTACCAATTCGATTTTGAGGAAAGCAAGGAAGATTGCGTGCTCGTGCCGGTGAAGGCCGGGCAGTTCATCATCTTCACCGAGCGCTGCATCCACGGGTCCGGGCCAAACACCACCGATCATCACCGGCTGGCGTTCAACATACGCGTGATCCCGACGAATGTCCCGGCGTACACGAACAAGAAGTACTACCGCAGCGTGTACAACGGCGGCAAGTATCACCTCGACAAGTGGGGCGTCGCCCTGTTGCGTGGTGAGGACCGGCTGCGTTTGAGTCGGGCAATTCCGCCGGCCGACTTGGAAACTGGCGTGTTCACGCGCATCATCCCGCCGGGCGAGCCGTTGCCCATGCCGCTCCGCCGCGCGGCGGCCTAGTTAAACTCAACTTCACATAAAGCCGGCGATTGTCTCGCCGGCTTTTTTTACATCCTCGAGTTCATTGATGCGCGAGCTTCGCGGAAAGACGGCCCTCGTGACTGGCGCCGCCTCGGGCATCGGCCGGGCGATTGCCGCGCGTCTAGCCGCCGAGGGTGTGAGCCTATTCCTTGCGGACGTCAACGAAGTCGGCCTCGCCAAAGTCGTCAGTGAATTGCAGCGAAACGGTATTGAAGTGATTGGCCGCCGGTGCGACGTTGCTGAGCCGCGCGAGATATCGGCGACGGTCGCTGAAATCCTCAGCCGCTGGGGTGGCGTCGATATTTTGGTTAACAACGCGGGCATCACCTATTACGGCCGCACCGAACGCATGTCGGCCGAGCATTGGGACAAGCTCATCCGCGTGAACTTGCTTTCGCACATTCAGTTCACGCGCGAGCTTTTGCCCTCGCTTCTGGCTCGTCCAGAGGCGCACGTGCTCAACGTGTGCAGCATGTTCGGGCTGGTAGGCATGCCGAAGTTGGCGGCCTATACAACAGCCAAATTCGCAATGGTCGGCTTCAGCGACGCCCTCCGCGCCGAATACGCCCGCGATGGGCTGGGTGTCACCGCGCTTTGCCCCGGTTTCGTGGACACGAATCTATTCGCATCCGCACCGTTGGGCGAACCTCAGAAGGAACGCAAGATTCCGCCGGCGATTCTCTGCACCACGCCGGAAAAAGTTGCCCGCGCCGCTGTGAAGGCCATCCGCCGCGATCGCCGGCTGGTGGTCATCTCACCCTGGGCGAAGTTCTTAGTTTCGGCAAAGCGCCTCGTGCCAGGCGTCATGGATTTCTTATTCCACCTAGGCCGACGGAAACGCGTTGCGCGAAAGCTAGCCGAAGTGAAACGCGCCGCGTAAACGCTGTATGTTTTCGGCCCGGTTAAATGCAGCGGCAATCTACCGCGCTTTGACCTCGCTCAGACTTTGCACCGAGTACACGTCATGCGACGTGTCTTGGCTCAGCCCGCCACAAGGGTGACAAATTGCCACATTGCATGACAAACATTGTGGCTTCCAGGCCGACGAGGAAATAAAATGGGCAAAGCCTTCGAATCTAGATGAAAGAATTGGACATCTAATCGCGCGAAAAGAGCGAGGTCAGCTAATGCTAAAGCGTCCATTCACCCGTGCGGGAACCATGGCATTTGTCGCAGTGTGTGTTGTTGGCCACGCCTTGCCCTTGAGCGGGAGAGACTTTGCCGTTCGCCAAGTGACAGATTTCGGTGACCCCACAAACGGTTCTCGTGCCACGCCGCTAGGAGTTATTAATGACCGGCTGCTATTCGTTGCCATCGAGAACGGAGTCTCCGGGCTGTATCGCACCGATGGCTTGAACGTAGAGCTTATCGATAATTCTGCTGAGATCCATGTCGATGAAGTTGCGCAGCTAAATAACGAATTATTCTTTGCCGGTGCCGGCGCAAATGGACGCGAGCTTTACGCGAGCGATGGTCAGTCACTAAGACTAGTGGCCGACCTCGCGCCAGACTCTTTGAACGCGAATCCGCGCAACTTCAATGTACTGAACGGCCATTTGGTCTTCACGGGAGTCACGAGTGATGCTTCCGTACCCGGTGGCGCGCCAATCCGATTCTTTCGAACCGACGGCACCACCGTTGAAGAATTTCCCTTTGCGCCGTTTTCGCTCAGTGGTTCGGTAAAGCTAGGCGACCGATTAGTGTTTGGCGGCATTCCCCCTGGTGGAGGGCAGCTAATGCTGCGAGCAACGGACGGTGGGTCGATATTTGATATAGCAACGCCGCACGGCAACATAATATCGCCGCCACGGCTAACCAGAGTGAGCGACCATGCGTACTTTGTGGCCGGAGACGGTGTTGAACGCGGCGTTTATCGTACGGATGGGATTGTTGCTGAACGCATCGCGGCATTCGACAGTTTCACGCACCTAGACCAAGTGCAACATACGTTCGAAAATCAAGGCGATTTTATTTTCACGATGCACGACCGGATTGCTGACGAACTTATCTTCTATCGAACCGGCGGCGAGTCGGTCATGGAAGTCACGCGATGGGCGATTCCGAGTGGAATAAACCTGCACCCTCTGGTGGACCCACAGCCGGAATTCTCGGATGGTTCACGCGCCTTTTTTGAATTTCAACACTTTCAAAACGGCCTTGTCCACGAGATCTATGTTTTCGATGGATCTTCGTTCGGCCTCTTCCTCTCAAACCCGACCAAAAAATTCAGTTTCAAGGAGGTTAATGGACGGGTATTCGTTAACGAGTCGAGCGCGAATCCGACCCTCTACGAGTTAGTCGATGGCAGTTTAGTACCATTCGGCACCGCGCTCGACGCGATGTTCGAATTTCAAGGCGAGATCTTTGGATGGAACAGATCTATTCCCAGCTTTTTTAGTGCCGCCACTTTATGGCAGATTCAGTCTGGAACACTGAAGCCGCTGGGAGATGTCGTGAGCCAATCTGCCCAACCAACCGGGCCGTTCGTGGAATTTCGAGGTGAACTCTATTTCGCCGGGCAAATGGGTAGCTTTCCGAGTGAGATTCGAGATCGCCAGTTGTACGCGATATTCGCGGTGCCCGAACCTGCCTCGTCGGCGCTGGCGCTGGTCGTATTAACGACACTTCTAGTTCTTCGTGGGCGTCTAAAGCGCTTCGGCCACGAAAAATGATGCGGGCGCGCTGCATCAAGTGGGACGACGAAAGGTCGTGGCAGTAACGAGTTACTTGACGTGATGCCGGCGACGCACGGCTCGGCGATAGTCGCGGGTGGCCTGGCCGCCGGAGTGGCGGTAGCCATAGTGGACGGCGAACCACTCGGCAAACCGCTCGCGATCCATGTAGCCCGTGTTGCGATCATCGACCAGGTGGCCCAGCTCGTGGATGAGGATATTGTTGAGGTAGAAGTCCTGGGCCGCTTTCTCGCTCCAGGTAAGCGTCCAGACGCCCGGTGAAGGCTCGTCCCAGCGTCCGCCGTACATCTGTGTCTCGTTCACGAGGTTCGGCCGCGGCGGCACGTCGAATTGCTCCACGAGCGATTCCTCGAGCGGATACAGGTACAGAGCGTTGCCCCATTGCATGCCGTAGCACGGGAACGACTGCTTCTTGCGGGTCATGCGGCTAAGCTGCACGACTTCCAACTGCTCGAGAAAGTGTGGCGGCACGTCGGCCAGGCGGGCTCGAATTTGATCGGGCGTCAGCACGTGACGGTAGCCCGGGCCGGGCTGCTGCACTACGATTCGGTAATCGGTCGCGTCGGTCGTGTCGTACCAGTCTTCGGGTGGGGCGAACGGGAGCCGGGCGTTCCGCTGGCCGGTACTCGAGCGGCGGGCCTGTTTGGGCCGGCGCTGGCCGTTGCGGGAGCGAACGAACGTATTTCGACCCTTGGCCTGGCGGGCCGTTGATCGAGACGCATGTTCGCGACGAACGTTCATTGGTCGCTTTCGGTTTGTGCTTCGAGCAGCCGCTGGACGTTTCCACCGCTGCCGAAAGAGCTTTGGCAGCCTGGCGAACGCCATAGGGTGTCAAACCGACCAGCGGCCCACCACGTCCGAATGGCGGGCGAAAGACAGGGGCCCCTTTGGGCCTCCATTCCATCCTAGGCAGCCGCCGAACGGCGGATCAAGAAAAGTCGTAAGTTGCTTCTGCATATAGACTTAGATGCGTTGCAGAAACACGACATATCCGACCGGACGGGACTCCCAGCCGCGCTACAAAAGGCCATTACAAGCATAGCGATGACCAGCCGATCTGACGCGCAACGACATCGACCCTCAGTCGTGCTTTTTACTCGCGCCGGTTGCCATCTCTGCGATGATGCGCGGCAGGTGCTCGAGAAGCATGGAATCACGCCAAAGTGCGTTGACATCGACGCTGACGCGGCGCTATGCGATCGGTTCGGCACTAGCGTTCCTGTCGTCGAAATCGATGGGCGGGTTCGCTTTCGTGGACGGGTGGAGCCGGTCTTGCTGCGGCGAATACTGACGCACTACGGACATGGCGGGGAATAGTGCCGACCTACGGGTCGCCGGCGCCGGAGCTTGCACTGTGCGGACTCGCCGGGGTTCGACGACGACCCGGCTGGCGCTGCGCAATCATTCATTGGCGCCTGGTGCGCTCGTCGTCGAGAGCCTCGCGAAGGCCGCGGCGAACGGTCGCGTAAAAGTGCCCGCCGAGGAACGCAAACCAGCCGCTGATTGCCGCCAATGAGACCGCGCCTACGGCGAGCCCCGCGGCCGATGTTTGATCGCCGACGGTGATAGTAAAAAAAATCGCCCCCAGACAGCCGCCGAAAAACACCGCGGCTGCGATCAATCGGGGAATCCACGGTACTGCATTACCGCCTTGGACGTACCAGGGCGCGGGCATAACCTTACCTGTCGCGAGCGACGGCGGATTGCTGGATATGCTACGGCGCGGGCTCCGAAGTACTTGATCCGAGAGACCCGAGCGATCGGCTTGTGACCTGAGTTTGTTGCCTAATGCGTTTCCGAACACATGAAACGCTACGACGAATGTCGCCAACAGAAAGGCGATCGCTGGGACCCCTTGAAATGTCACCAGGCCGGCCAGCAGGAAGCTCACCGCGGCGATGAAAAACAGCAGATGCCGCAGTCGGAAACGAAAGTGGGGCGAGTCGCGAACGAGATCCTCACAATTTGGGCTCGCGGGAGCAACTTCATTTTCCACGAAATTGGAGTCCCGCGCGCCGGCTGGCAAATATTCAGCCATGGCGCGCATTATCGGCCCGGGCTGCAATAGAGGCAAGCTGGGCGCGGTGAAAGCTTAACGGTGCCGGTTCCAATGAACGGCTGCCGGGGCGATCACCAGGCGGCTGAACGGAACCAACAGGATGGCGCCGGCCGCGACCGGCCAGCTTAACAACCCGAAATACCAAATCCCGGCAAGGATCGCGGCCACGCTTGCCGCCCAGCCAGCCATTAGGAATGCCAGGTTCCGCGATTCCATCAGCCGATTCTTTGTTAAAACGTGGGCCGTCGCGGCGGCGGTGCAGGCTTTCGCAGCGACCAAAACGCCAAGAAGCCACGGCAACGCCGTCAAACAGTCGGACCGGACTACCGGATTTCGGTAGATCCAGCTGCCCGCGACGACAGCCAGCGTCATCGCCGCGGTGATCAATACCCCAATCACGACGTTAATCCACTTGCGGCCCGTGAGGCTCGGCAACATGCCAATAGCAATGCCGCGCCAGGTTATCACTATCAGGGCCAGCACAGACGTGCATGCGATCGCCGTATTCTGCCAGGTCAGTTCGCCCGTCATCGCGCGTACTACCGATTCGCGCGGATTGAGCGGGCTCGTTTCAACGGCTGCCCAAATTCCGAACATCAGCAGCAAAATCGCCGTTGATGCGATGGCGCTCATGGCGGCCGCCGCCAGTTTCACGCTGATCAATTTCGAGTTGGTAATCGGTCGAACTGCGAAGAACGAGGGCATGGCTTCCTTGCCCCATAAGTCGAATTTTCCCATGCCTCCACCGATCGTCGCGGACAGCATCAATGTGATTCCTACCCAAAGCAGCAAGGTCATGGCGGGTGTGCTGACGGAGACCGATCCGAACAACAACGTTTGCCGCGACTGGTCGTTGAATATGGTCTGGCAATTAAGCGCCAACATGGGAATGCCGATCATGCCGAGCATTGCTGGCAGAAAACAGGCGTTCCTGCGCCATTCATGCCAAAGCTGAGCCGCTGCGGGCGAGCGGAACGGGCGTCTTAAACGCCGACTGCTGAGACGAATCGGCGCTGCGAACGCGGCATAAAATGCTCGGACAACGATGCTCAGATTCCCGTCGTCGCCGCGGCGAGCGCGAGCCAGGCCGCGCACCCCCACGACATAGGCCAGCAGGCCCCAGATGATACTCATGGCCACGACGACAAACGAAACGGTGCTGCGTTCCAAGTACAAACCGGCCCATAATCCAAGGCAGAATAGCGGCGTGATCGAGATCGCCAGCGCGGGGACGCGAGCAAAAGGCGTCGCGAAGGGCGTCCAGCTGATGGCCTGAACCCAGACCGTTGCGGCGGCGAATAACGCGGCCGGCCAAAACACAGGCGTGGCAAACCCGGCCGGCTTGAACACCAGCGTGGCGACAAGAATCCATAACCCGCCGTGCGTTATCGCGCCCGCGAGCATCGGCCAGGCCACCAGCGAACGCGCGGCGAGCGGGAACACAAACGTGTGCCGCGGGTAGCCCGATGCGCATACGCCGAGATCGGCCGGGCCAAGCGTAAAGACTTGCACTAGATGCGTAACCGCCGTCGTCAATAACAGAGCCGCTAGCAAAACAGGCTCCCGGATACCCGGAAACAGCTGCGCAGCTATTGCCAAACACGTAAGATAGAGCGCAATTCCCAGGGCCGACCAGCGTGCGCGCAGCCACATCGAATACGCGATTCCGATTGCCGGTGCAGTGTTCAACGATCGGGACACGCCTGTTCAATCCGAATTGGGTTCGATAGTTCGACGCCGCGCATCGTCGACCACCTCGCGGATGAGGTCGATCACCAGCTGCGAGGCCTCAACGTGCACACCGTGGCCGCTCTCTGGCGCCAAGACGTGCCGGCCCTGCGCGAGTGTTCCCACCCAGTTAGCGTGCGATTTGGTCCACATCGGAAGAATTT
>DASXWB010000594.1:0-2394 GCA_036503915.1 Lacipirellulaceae bacterium
TCGGTGACCCAGCGATCGCCCTCGAGGCCGCCTTCGGACGTGAGGCGAACGGACTGCAGCTTGCGGCGCTCATTGGACGCCGGGCGGATAACAATTGCCTCCAAGCGACCGGCGTCGGGCGGCGACTCGAGCACTTCGGGCAGCCCGGCTTCCAATTCCACCGTCGAGCGATGGTGCGTTGTTTGATGCATCAATGTTTTGGGGCGGTGAATGAAATGTGCCGGCAGCCCGAGGCTCCGCCGGGGATTTTGGCTGAAGTTCGATGCGATTTCAGGTCCGGACCCCGGCAAAGCCGGGGGGCTGATTTCGCTACCAATGACGCGCGAAATGTTCCGCCGGTTCACGCAAATCCGCCCCACATGGCTGCAACGATACTCAACACGACATACAACACCAAGATCAGCCACCAGCCGAGGACGACGATCTCCGGCGGCTCAAATCCGAGCGCGTGCACCACCAAACCAATAAGGCCGACAAAACCGAGCAGCGTGGCGGTGTTGGCCGCCCCGCCTAGCGTATAAACGAGCCCGAAAATCACCGCGGCCGTTGTCATGGCCAGCATCAATTCACGCAGAGAAAATCGTATGCGGAATTTTTCCTGGGCCATCGACTCCTGCCAGACTTCATCTGTCTCGTTGGGCAGAGCCGGCGGGGGAGCGATTGGTTCCGCCTTCGCGTCGTCGCCGGCATCAGCGGCTGAGCCGCCCCGAGTCTCGAAATTAGCGCGCCGCCGCGAGTACATTTCCTGCCGCCGCCGGTCGGCTTCATCCCGCTGTTTCTTTTCTTGCCATTGCAGGTACAAATATAAGCCGGCGATCGACAGCATCATTAGGATCACGAGTGTCGTGCCGAGAACGCCCCAGCGCCACAAAGTCAGCGCGATCGCCAGCACCGCTGTGCCGATTAAGAGGTGCTTCACCTGGAAGCGGAATTTCAGGTTGCGCGTCCATTCTTGGAGAATCTCGCCGCCGCGATCGCGAGATTCCTCGCGATAAATTTCGTCGATGTCGATCGACCGGCGTGTGGCTTCAATGGCCTCCTTGGCCCGCCGCTCGTCGGCGGCGAGCACCGCCGCGTCCGGCGGCTCAAGTTCATATTCCGAGTCGTCGTCCATCAAAAACTGAGAGTCGAAGGGTCGAGAGTTGAGGGCCAGTAGCAATTTCCATTGTCGGCAAGCACGCGTATAGTGACAAGCTGTCGAGCGCGGAGCAAGGAGCGGAGAGCGGAGAGCAAGAAATAGAGTCCGCCCAGCAAAATTGTTCTCTCAGCTCTTAGCTCCCAGCTCTTAGCTCCCAGCTCCCCGTTTTCCGCTCCCGCTCCGACCATGCCGCATTTCATCATCACCGCCCTGGGTAGCTACGGCGACGTGCATCCGATGGTCGGCCTCGGCTCGGCGCTGGTTGCACGCGGGCACCGGGTGCAGGTCATCACCAATCCATATTTCGAAGAGGTCGTCACGCACGCTCGACTCGAACTGCTGCCGATCGGCACGCGCGAAGACTATCTCCGTCTCACACAGCATCCGGACTTATGGCACCCGATCCGCGGGCCGCAGTTGGTGTTGACCCAGGCGGCGGTCGAATTAATGCGGCCCTTGTACAAAATGCTCACAGATCATTTCGTGCCGGGTGAGACTGTCTTTTGCGCACATGCCTTGGATCTCGCCAG
Source organism: Lacipirellulaceae bacterium (assembly GCA_036503915.1). Taxonomy (GTDB): domain Bacteria; phylum Planctomycetota; class Planctomycetia; order Pirellulales; family Lacipirellulaceae; genus JABDGM01. The sequence continues at coordinate 1,669 of DASXWB010000594.1, forward strand.
CCGCGTTGTCGGCGAGAAATTCGGCGTCCCGGTGGTCAGCATCAACTTTGCCCCGGTGATGTTTTGGACGATGCACGACTCTCCACGATTGAAAGGCGCGCTGCTCGGTCCGCGCGTGCCGAAATGGCTGAAGCGGGTTCAGTTCTGGCTCGCCGATGAAGTCGTGTCGCCTCGGCTGTGGGGCAATGAACTGAACTGCATGCGAGCTGAACTGGGATTGGCGCCAGCGAATCGCATCTTTACTCACTGGTTGCATGCGACGGACCTTGTCCTCGGTCTGTTTCCGGATTGGTTTGGCCCGCCGCAGCCGGATTGGCCGCCGAACACGCGAGCGGTGGGCTTCCCGTTGTGGGACTCACCGGAGTCTGTCCCCATTTTCCGATCTGTTTCGATGAGCGGCGAGTTGCTCGAACGGAAAATGGGGACTGACCTCCTTGGCGGCGAAATCCGCGAGTTTCTCGCCGCCGGGTCGCCGCCGATTGCTTTTTCGCCGGGGTCGGCAAATCGCGAAGCGCAGCCCTTCTTCGCCGCCGCCGTGGATGCCTGCCGGCGGCTTGGCCGGCGCGGCATCTTGCTCACAAAATACGCCGACCAACTGCCGAGCGAATTGCCCGACACCGTGCGCCACTTCGTCTTCGTGCCGCTAAGCAAGCTGTTGCCGCACACGTCCGCCCTGGTTCACCACGGCGGCATCGGAACCTGCGCACAAGGGCTGGCTGCCGGTGT
>DASXWB010000595.1:0-9297 GCA_036503915.1 Lacipirellulaceae bacterium
CGATTCGACAGACTGCGAACGATCTCCTCTACGGTGACTACGTTATCGTTATCCAGATCGGCGCGCGCCACTGGACCACGAAGCCCGCTTCGCTCGTCCTCTTGAAGCATCATGTCGCCGTTCTTATCGTTTTCCTTGACAAGGTTGCGGGCCCAACCTTCGATGCGCGGGCCGTTGTCTTCATCGCTGTCCTCGTCTCGATCTTCATCGTCGTTGCCTTCGCGCTGGCGCTCGCGACTGCGGCGTTCGCCTTCCTCGCCAGCTCCAAATCCACCGCCGCCGCGACGACGGCCGCCCCAGCCCCGTCGGCCTTCCCAGCGATTTCCGCCCTCGCCCTCCCGGCGCGCATCGCCGCCCCCGCGCTCGTCGTCGTCGTCGTCGTTATCGCGATCCCGGTTGGGACGTTGGGCGAACGCCGGGCTTGCCAGCGGCCCGCAATCCGCGACGATGATGCCGGCGAAAATGGAAAAAACCAAAACCGATTTCAACAGGTTGTATCTGCTCATAAGTGATTAAACCGTGCCGCGGGCGGCGAAGTTTCGGGTTTATAGCCTACGGAGGGATTCAGCCGCTATCATAGCCAACTTCGCCTCTGGGCGGAGCGGGACATGTGGGCGAGAATGTCGGGGACCTGGGATCGTACTTCGGCGGACCCGGCACTCGGCAAAAACCGTCTGCCAGGTGCCCCATTCGAGCCGAACGGCCCAGCTCGCTTCCGATTTGTGCGGCGTTTTTTGCCTATCCGCCCTGCTCTCCGCTCCCTGCTCTCCGCTCCTTGCTCCCCGCTCCGTGCTCCCCGCTCCGATGCGTGCCGAAATTATTTCCATTGGCGACGAATTGACCAGCGGCCAGCGGCTCGACACGAACAGCCAATGGCTCAGCCAGCGGTTGGGAGAACTTGGCGTACCGGTGGCGTTTCATACGACCGTGGGGGACGATCTGGAGACGAATGTGGCGGCGTTTCGCGCGGCCATCGATCGGGCCGACATCGTTATCGCGACAGGGGGCCTCGGGCCGACGGCGGATGATCTTACGCGCGAGGCGCTCGCGGCAGCGGCCGGCGTCGATCTGGTGCAGGATGATGCGGCCCTTGCGCATATCCGAAATCTGTTCAACCGCCGCCGACGCGCCATGCCGGAGCGGAATGTGCTGCAGGCGCAGTTTCCGCGTGGCAGCCGGGTGGTGCCGAACCCGCATGGAACCGCGCCGGGCATCGACCTGTCGGTGCCGCGGCCCTGCTGCGCGCCGTGCCGCGTGTTTGCTCTGCCGGGCGTGCCGGCCGAGATGTTCGCCATGTGGGAAGCGAGCGTGGCGCCGGCCATTGCGGCCGCCCTGCCCTCGGCGCGCGTCATCCGCCACCGGCGGATCAAATGCTTTGGCGTCGGCGAGAGCGATATCGAAGCCATGCTGCCCGACATGATCCGCCGCAAGCGCGAGCCGCTTGTGGGCATCACCGTGAGCGGGGCGACGATTACGCTCCGCATCACGGCCAGCGGCCCGAATGAAACGGCGTGCCTGCGCGCGATGGAGCCGACGATCGCCCAGATTCGCGAGATACTAGGCGTGCTGGTGTTCGGCGAGGAAGAGGATGAGCTGGAGCATGCGGTGCTGCGGCTGTTGGGTGAGCGGGGAAAATCGCTGGCCGTCGCTGAGTGGGCCACAGACGGGCTGGTTTCTCAGTGGCTGGCGGAGGCGGAGGCTAACGGCAAGCAATTCCTTGGCGGCATGGTGATCCGCAATGTGCAATCGCTCGGACCACTTTTGGGAATCGACCCCTTACCGGACGATGGTGCCGATGTGAAAGTCGCCGAAGCCATGGCGCGGGCGGTACGCACGAAATGCGGCGCCGATTTTGGGTTGGGCATCGCGGCGCTGCCGCCCACCGGCGTGGAAGTTCACACAGCAACCACGGGACCGCGCCAAATGCGGGAGCTCACGGGCACGTTGCAGGTCGCCCTGGCCAGCGGCGAGGGCGTGCGCGCGAAAGGCTTTCCGCTGGCCAGCCATCCGGCGATCACCAAGGCGCGCGGGGCGAAGCAGGCCCTCAACATGCTGCGGCTGGCGATGCTGAACCGAGAACCATCGAAGTAGATCCCATATCCAGCCGCCAAGAATTGCTCACGCAGAGGCGCAGAGAACGCGGAGATCAGGAACACTAATCTGCACTGATCGACGCTGATCGTCTATTCTTGAAATAGTGCCAATTAGTGAAAATCATTGTTCCAAAACCTATCGGAGAGTGCTTCTGCAACTGACTTTGCCTTTCTCGGCGTCCTCTGCGCCTCTGCGTGAGACTTACTTTTATAGAGATTAGGTCATCAAGTGAACCGAATTCGATTGGGCGCGGCGGCGTTGAATCAGACGCCGCTCGATTGGGATACGAATTGCCGGCACATTCGGGCAGCGCTGGATGCTGCGCGCGGGGCCGGCGTGGGAATTCTTTGCCTGCCGGAGCTGTGCATCACCGGCTACGGCTGCGAGGACATGTTTTTCGCGGCCGGCATTCAGCGTCGGGCGCTCGAAATGCTTGGCGAACTGGTGCCTGACACGCGCAACATCGTGGCGTGCCTCGGCCTGCCTGTTTATCACGATGGTGGCGTATACAACGCGGCCGCCGTGGCATGCGACGGCAAGTTGTTGGGCCTGGTGGCCAAGCAGCACCTGGCGGGCGACGGCATCCATTACGAGCCGCGCTGGTTCCGCCGCTGGCCGGCCGGCGCGGTGAGTTCTATTGAAGTTGGGGACAAATCGTTTCCGATCGGCGATCTCTTGTTCGATTGCGGCGGTGTGCGAATTGGCCTCGAAATCTGCCGCGATGCGTGGGTTGCCGACCGCACCGGCGCGCGACTGGCTCAGCGTGGGGCCGATGTGCTATTAAATCCCAGCGCCAGCCATTTCGCTTTTGCCAAACAGCTCGTGCGCGAGCGCTTCGTGCTGGAAGGCTCGCGGGCATTCTGCGTGAGCTACGCGTATTGCAATTTGCTGGGCAATGAAGCGGGGCGTTCGATTTACGACGGTGGCACGCTCATCGCCAGCGGCGGGAAGATGCTCGTGCGCGGACCGCGGTTCTCGTTCGCCAATTGGTTGCTCACTACGGCCGTCGTCGATGTGGACAGCACGCGGCGCCTCAAGGCGGAAAGTTTTCCCGATGCGATCGCGCCCGCCCCTCACGGCGATGAGGATGGAATGGTTATTGGCGACTTTGAGTATCCGTCCTCTGGACAGACAGGCCCTGTCACGGTGCAAACATCGAGCCCGCCGGGCTTGAAAGTTCCTGGGCACCCCGCATGGGAGACGGGGCCGCATCCGAAGCAAGAAGAGTTTAGCCGCTCGGTAGCACTTGCACTGTTCGACTATTTGAGAAAAAGCCACGCGCAAGGTTTCGTCGTGTCGCTCAGCGGCGGGGCAGATTCAACGGCCGTGGCAGTATTACTGCATCTGATGGTGCAATTCGGCCGACGCGAATTGGAAGCGCACGGAATTGCCGACAAGCTTTCGCACATCAAGAGCATAGCGGAGATTGATGGCGCCACTGCTGACGATCGCGATTTGGTGCGGCGACTTCTCACGTGCGTATATCAAGCTACCCGAAATAGCGGATCGGAGACGCTAGCGGCGGCGCGTACCGCGGCCGAAAGTGTCGGCGCCGAATTCCTGGTGTGGGACGTCGACAGCATTGTCGAGACGTATGTCGACACCGTTGCGGCGGCCGTTGGTCGCGAGTTGACCTGGGAGCGTGACGACATCTCGCTGCAAAACATTCAAGCGCGCGCGCGTGGACCCGGCGCCTGGCTGTTGGCGAATCTGCGCGGGGCGCTGCTGCTCACGACCAGCAACCGCAGCGAAGCGGCGGCCGGTTACGCCACAATGGACGGCGACACGTGCGGCGGGCTGGCGCCGCTGGCCGGAATTGACAAGGCGTTTCTTTTGGATTGGTTGAAGTGGATGGAAACAACGGGCCCGGCAGGTGTTGGTCCGCTGCCCGGGCTGGCGGTTGTCAATCAACTGCGGCCGACGGCCGAGCTGCGCCCGCCGGCCGCGTCGCAGACCGACGAAGCCGACCTCATGCCGTACCGCGTGCTGGACGCGATCGAGCGAGCGGCGATCCGCGACAAGATGCTGCCGGTTGAGGTGTTTCAAGCCGTGGAGCCGCTGTTTCCACAGTATGAGCCGAAGCAACTTGGCGAATGGGTGGAGCGGTTCTTTCGCTTGTGGTGCCGCAACCAGTGGAAGCGCGAGCGCTATGCGCCGTCGTTTCACTTGGACGATGAGAATCTCGACCCGAAGACGTGGTGCCGGTTTCCGATACTCAATAGCGGGTTTGAGCGGGAGCTTGAAGAGTTGCGCGAGTATGTACGGCGGCTGTAGTGGACTGTGGGGACGTCCATGTTTGCGGCCCGCCGCGTCGGGTCACACTGCTGGACAAGCCAGCGGTGGCACACAGCGGGCTGCAATCCGAATGTCGACTTACTCAAACACCTCATCCAGGACGCGGTTGAGCTTTCGCCAGCGTCGAGTAACGTCTTCTTTGTCGCCGTATTGAAAGCGTTTCATGCGCGGCTCTTCGCGTGTGTAGCGAATCGCCGTGACTTCTCGATTGCGGCCGGCCATCGCTGCGAACACGTAAGCGACATGGTGGATGCGATCGTCGGCGTAGACAACGGCGCGAATGTCGGCGTCGGCGTAATGAAGGATCGTGAGCAGCATGGCTCCCTTGGGCTGGCCGGCCGTGAGAAACACGCCGTTCTCGTAGCTCACCGGCTCGGGATCCTCGAGTTCGAAGGCAGCAATATCTTTCTCGGCGAGGCCGTCGCCGCGCAAGTTCTCCAAATCGTAAGGTAAATAGCTGCCACCGGGGAGACCTGCGACGGGCAGCTCCGTGGCAGCAAAGTTGTAGCCGTTGCGCATCAGCTCGCGCTCGGTGGCGGGGCGAAACTCGGGGCCGCGCGAGGTCAAGATGAGCGTGTGGATGCCGCGCTGCTGCAGGCGGCGAATGATCCGTGGCAAATCAGGTTGCGGCGGATGCATTCGGCCCAGTTCAAAGAGCATTCCCTGCGCTGCGAGCAAGCCGTTAAACGAATCCGCCACGAGGTGTCTCGACCGCGGCTCATGATCGAGCAAGTACTTTTGCCACTCGAACCACTGGTCGCTGCCCAAATCTTGGTTCATCGCGAGCAGCGTGTTGTCGATGTCGAGGACCAGTAGCACGCGCTCGGGGCCAAATTCGTCGGCGTAGCGCGCGACGACGGATGCGACATCGCGGAAATCGTCGCTGGCCGTGATTTCGCTCGACCGGGCGACGGACGCCCAACGGCTGCCGACGGCGAGCGCGGCGACCAACACGGCGATTGCGGCACGCCGTGCGGGGCGTAACAAGATCTCAGCCATCGGGTGCCGAATCAGGGTTGGGACGGCGGGCGCGAATGTGGTATACCGCTCTAGCATAATTGGGCGCGCATGGAAATTGAACACGCCGTCAGCCCCCGGCTCTGCCGGGGGTTAACATGTAATGCGCAAAACTGGTCGAGAACCCCCGGCAGAGCCGGGGGCTGCGCGCCGTGAGTGAACTATGGACCGCTTTCTGAAGCTCGCAATTGACGAAGCGCGACTGGGCCTGGCCGAGGGCGGCATTCCCATTGGCTCGGTATTGGTGATTGATGGCCGCGTCGTCGGCCGGGGCCACAATCGCCGCGTGCAGCGCGGCAGCGCCATCCTGCATGCCGAGATGGATTGCCTGGAGAATGCCGGCCGATTGAGCCCGGCCGATTACCGCCGGTCGGTGCTCTATTCAACCCTTTCGCCATGCGACATGTGCAGCGGCACGGCGTTGCTTTACCGCATCCCGAGAATAGTCATCGGCGAGAACCGCACTTTTCGCGGACCGGAAGACTACGTCCGCTCGCGCGGCGTTCAACTTCAAAACGTTGACGACGCCGAATGCTATGCGATCATGCAGGAGTTCATTGACCGGCATCCAGAGCTGTGGAATGAAGACATCGGCGAAGTGTGATTGGAATGTAAAGTGCCGAGTTGAGAGTTCAAAGGCGGCAGGGTGGATTGCCGGTGCACACGCGCTTGTACCATGTGATGCCGGCGCCGCGGCTCATGCGGATTTCCACCAGAGAGCCGCACTGAGGACAATATTCGGGCTCAATCTCGTGCAGTTGGCCCGATTCCGACTTTTGCTGGCAGCGAGCGCAGCGTTTTACACCCGGCAGCGCCTCGATCCGTTCCGGCGGGATCGGCTCGCGGCAGATTTCACATAAGACGGCAGCCGTCCAGTCATCCTCCAGCGCCGCTTCCGCCGGCGTGGCGACGAGACTTTTTTCCTTGCACAACGGGCATGTCATGCGCGGCGCCGATTCGACGAGAAGCGCGGCGACGACGTTCTCATCCGGATCAGGGTCGCGGCGCAAGAGTCCAAGAAGCCGCAGGCGGGCGACGGCGTCATCTCGCCCGCAAACTGTCCGCCAGCCACAGCGGCGGCATTGGAGTTCGTAGGCGATCATGGCTGCCCAAGAGCAGAAAAGACCGGAACGGCAATAGTCACAAAGGACACGACGAGCTGATTATAGTTTCCGATCACCCGTCGTGCTCGTTGCGTCGTCGTGGTGAAACATGAAGGGCGCAAGAAAAGCGGCCTGGCGCCACCGAATCCATGTGGCGCCAGGCCGCATCTGACCAAACCCTTCGAAACGCCGCGCGACGATCCATGTCTGCGACGTAACGCTGCACTAAGTTAGCCGATGCCAGCCAACTATTTGCATCCGTCAAATCAAGCCACAAGTGATGCGTGGCATGCTCTCGCGGCGGAGCCGCGTTGAGCATGCAGGGGCCAAATCATGCCGACGCCGCTGCGCGGCGAAGGCATGCCACCCCTTGGATACATAAAACGTCAAATTCTCTAGGCCACAAGTCGTACAGCCGCCGCCGACTGCTTCACCGCGTCGATGAACTCTTCAAAGATCCGCAGGTCCAGCGCGGAGGCCGTGTCCGCTTCCGGATGGAACTGCGTCCCGATTGCGAACCAATCCAGCATCCGGCTCTCGATCGCCTCGATGATTCCGTCCGGGCAGCGGGCGGTGACCTCGAAGCCCTGGGCCACTTCGTCGACCGCCATGTGGTGCATACTGTTGACGCGGAGCTCGCCATCGCCATACACGCGCTCCATGAGCGAGCCGGGCGTAATTTCCAGCGTGTGGCGGTGCGCCGGATCGAGCGGGTCGTGGTGCGGAAGGGCGCCGGGCCGGTCTTCGGGGATGTGCAGCATGAGGTTGCCGCCCATCACCACGTTCAAGAGCTGCATGCCCGTGCCGATGCCGAACACCGGCAAGCGCTGCTCGCCAATTAGCCGCATCAACCGGCGATCGAACAATTCGCGCCGCACGGCCAGCGGGCGGACGGTCGGATGCAGCATCCAGCCATCGCGCCGCGGATCAAGGTCGGCGCCCCCCACCAGCACGACGCCGTCGACCCGTTGCAGGATCAGCTCGAGGTCTTCGTCGCTATCCAGCGGGGGTATGACCAGCGGAATGCCCCCGACCTTGGTGATCGCGTCGTAGTAGCCCGACGCCAGATACGTGAAAGATGGCTTGTCGCCTACACCGTTGACGAAATCAGCGTTCAATCCAATGACTGGCTTCGACATAACACGCACTCCCTTGTTTGGCGTCATCCAGACGCATGGTCACGAGTCCCTCCACGACCACCTCGGCGGCCAATCCCTAAGCGGCTCAGAATCGGGCCCGTGCTTCGCTCATGCACTGGTATGCGCACGAAGATGCAATGGACTCAATTCATGGAGTCGCGGCCCGACGCCCGGTTGGCGCTCGCCTGAAGTCGTGTCAGGCCAAGAAGCGCCGCGCGCCGTGCTAGCAGAACGGCCGGATGCCATGGTTCGTGTGCCGGTCTCTTCTCCGGCAGCCGGAAGTCCCTTTCCTCCGGCCTTGAAGAACTCCCTTTCGGTTATGGCCGTGTCGATCGGCCTCGGGAATGCAAGTGGGCGTTACGTTAACGGGCGGTTAAGCGTTTTGCAAGTAATCGCGCATTTTGCGTTTTTAGAAGACATGCTAGCACAATATCCTGTGCACAGTGACAAGTGTACAGCATTCGAATGCGGCGCGCAAAATCGTTTGCGCGGTGCCTTTCAGCCGCTACCGGACATCGAGCTTCGTACCAGTTCGTATCCGATCCAGAAGATGCCGGCGTCGATGAGCAGATGGCTGAACCAGTTGCTGTATAGCGAACCGCTGCGCTCGTACAGCCAAGCCCAGAAAACGCCGCCGACCGCAACGGCCGAGGCGAACAGCCAAGCCAGCCACGGCACTTCGCGAAAGAACTCGCCGAGCGGAATCACGTGATGGCCCGCGAAGGCAATCGCGGACACGAGAACGGCCGGCCAGAGCGGCATTAGATTTCGAAGTTGCCGGAAGGCAAACCATCGCCAGTAATATTCTTCGAGCAGCGAGTGCACGAGCGAATAAAACACGCCAAGGATGGCGTATTTCCAAGTTGTGTCGATTCCGAACTCGGCGATCTTGTCGTGGATTTTCGCGGCGGCGAGCGTGAACACTTTGGTCTCGCGCAATGCCAAGTGAAAGACCAGCCAGCCGGCCGCCACGACGACGGCGCTAAACGCGGCCCCAATCAAGAGCCCGCGCGGACCAGCCGGGCGCGTGCGCAGCGGCTCTCGCAATACGATCCAAACCCAGACGAGCGGAAAAGCAAACTGAACGCACTTCACCACCAAATAGGTGACCTGCTGCACACCGACCGAGTAGTTGGCGGCGAAGACGAAGTAAACCCAGGTGATGATACTGGGAAACGCCAGCGCGAAGATCACGCCGAACCAGCGGAGCGCGGCGCGGCTGTCCGTCGAATGATGCGTCCTTAGTTCGCGATCAGTATCCATCGACGCGATTCCTGGGAAGTAACCGCAGTCTAGCAACGCGCGGCCCAGGCGCGCAGGGCACAAACTCGCTGGGCCGTTTACCGACGAGCCCTTTGCGGATATGTTCGAATTGGTGCTCGTGTCAGAGAGCACGAGTTCTTCGTACTGAGTACTTCATACGGAGTACCTTTAATTGCCTGTCCTCGTCCCTCCCGCCCATGCATTTCCGCCGCGTCTGCCTGGAATCGTTTGGTTACATGCTGCCGGACGAGGTGGTCACCACGGCGGAGCTGGAGCGGCGGCTTGCGCCGTTGTATGAGCGGCTGCGGCTGCCGGAAGGCCGGCTGGAGCTCATGACGGGGATACGCGAGCGGCGATTTTTTCCGTCCGGCACGCGGCCCAGCAGC
>DASXWB010000596.1:0-2597 GCA_036503915.1 Lacipirellulaceae bacterium
ATGAGCTTATGGAGTTCGCCCGCCTGCGGCGCGAGTCCCTGTTTGCCACGTATTCGCTGCGGCAGCAATTTGAACACTCGGCTTCCGATCGAGTCTGGCTCAATCGCCTTATGGCGATGGCTATCAACAATTACCTTACCGCCAGCGCGGCATACGAACATGTACTGGAGCTCAAAGGCGCCGTCACTCGGCATCAGCGCCGCACGCAAATCGCCGCAAGCCAGCCGCAGCTGCGACCGCTACTCGCGCGGCACCAAACACTCAGTTCTCAGATCGCCGCCATGTTAGGCCGGCCTTTAAATGCCGACGACAGCGCAGCGCTGTTGCGATTGGCCGAAGAACGCGACGCGCTGGAGCGCGAAATGGCGCAGAAGAGCGCGGAGTACCGGCAAATTGCCGCAAAGCTTACCATTGAACGTCTGCAATCGCTATTGGCTGACGATGCCGTGCTGGTCGACTACGTCGAATTCGAGCGCCCACCCAACTGGCTGGAGCGCGTTTTTACCTCGTCGCCGCAGCCGCAAATGGCTGCATTCGTGATAGCCAAAACGGGAACTGTCAAGCTCGTCAATCTCGGTTCGTCGCGCACCATCGATCATGCGGTTTTCGCCTGGCGCAAAGCGATCGGTGAAGAATTGAGAAATCTCGGGCCGGCATTCAACCCGGAATTGGAAACCAATACCGATCAATCCGGAGCCCGGCTGCGCAGTTTGATCTGGGATCCACTTGGCGACGAGCCGACCGCGGCAAAGCAAGTGATTATTTCGGCCGATGGTGGGTTATTAGCTTGCCCGTTCGCGGCGCTACCGCTCAAGGACCGCGGCCGCTACTTCATCGAGCGACATTCTTTGAGCCACCTGCCGGCAGTGGGGCTGCTGCCGGAACTGTCCGTTGATGCAGAATCGCCCGTGGACGAGCGCCTGCTAGTTCTAGGTAACGTCGACTACGAGAGTTCGACTGCCGGATCGGATCAAACCGCGCAAGCGAATGGTCAACCATCCCTGTTGCAATTCAAAAAACTTTCGCCGAACGCCGGTGAGCACATTCGCAACCGATTCAGGAATCTCTACCGAAAGGGCACACTGGTCGAGTTGTCGGGCAGCCAGGCTAGCGAGCAAAGCGTTCGCCAAGCCGCGGCCAATGCCACGGTTCTGCATTTTGAAACACATGGATTTTGCGTTTCGCTTGCCGAGCTTCAGGATCCTGGCGGAAACCGCGCGAGCGAGTTTGACGGTTTGCTGCTGGGCGGAATCGCTCTAGCCGGCGCTAACCGCCATGCGAATCGCGACGCATCGAACGACGGCATATTATGGTCCGACGAGATTGCAACGCTCGACCTGCGCCGCGCCGGTCTGGTGACGCTATCGGCTTGCAATTCGGCTGTGGGAAACTTTGTTTCCGGCGAAGGAATGCAAGGTCCGCAGCGCGCGTTGCTCGTCGCCGGCGCGCGGTCGTCGCTGACTTCACTATGGTTGTGCGAACTCTATGCGACTCGAGCGTTTATGAGCCGGTTTTATGCGAACCTATGGGATAAACGGCTGCCCAAATCCCAAGCCGCGCAGCAGGCGATGATCTATATGCTTCGCGAATATGATTGGTCTTCGGCCGGGAATACGGCCGGAGCCGGCCGGCGCCGTTGCCCGCCTGCGCTTTGGGGCAATTGGATTTTCTGTGGCGACTCGGGATGACACGGATTCTTTGTAACCGGCCCTCGTCGGCGCTATCCGTCGGCATTGGACGAACGCGAATTCGAGCGAGTGCTGATACTTTCCTGCCCTTCGAAATACGTGCCGCTCTGCTCTAATATCCATAATGCGCCGCGGCATGCAGCTTGGCTTGCTCGTCGAGGCTGAGGCCGTCGATTTTTTCGGCGTCGAAGAGATGGTCGCGCGTTAAGTGCGCCCAGTAGGTCATGCCCTCGACGCGCGCCTCGGGCACTTCGACCGTCGCCAGCCAGATGCGGATCTCTTCGGCATTGAGGCTGCGCAGCCACTTGCTCGGCGGCCGGCCGTGCCGGGCGGCGCGCGTCGGATTCGGCCTGCGATGGCCAAACCTCGCCTTGGCCTCGGCGAGCTCCCCGTCCGTCACTTCATAGTCGGCCGTTTGAACATGGACCGGTACGATTTCCGGCTCGAGGTAACCACTCTTTCCTTCATACGGCTTGCCGGTTTTCTTGTTGATCGGCGTCGTGACACCGGTGAGCTTCCACCTGCCGTCGACGTAGGTTTCGCGCTCATACCAGCGCCATAAATTATTCTCGGCGGCGCTCCAATGCACGGGCGTTGCCGGCCCATCGACCGCCGGGCTCGGCTCGGTGACGCGCATCGTCGCCGCGGCCAGCTCATCGAGGCCGCCGAATCGCAGCTTTTCGGCTAGCGTAAACAGGCCGAAGCCGATCCAGAACGCGAATCGTCGGCGGGTCATTTGGACGTCCTACGATTTGTTTTCACCGCCGGAGCGCAAACGTCGAACCAAGGTCCTAGCAAGCTGCCAGACAAAACTCGTACCAATCCCGTCTGTTTTTTTAGGCTCGGAACGTGCACGGATAGGCTTGAAAAAAGACGGCTGTGATGCTGGCACATCGGCGACGTCCGACA
>DASXWB010000597.1:0-7842 GCA_036503915.1 Lacipirellulaceae bacterium
GCGCATTACGCAGGCGGCATGGAAAAGGCGACATCAGTGAGTCGTCGCCTCAGCGCATAATGTGTCCAACCATGCTCGTGCCGATCTAGGCCTTTGTGCGCCGTCATTTGGTGCACGATTCGGCGGAGCCTGCTGCCCGTCCTGGCCCGAGGCGCGCTGCTAGAGGACTTGCACGGCATAGCGGGTGGAAATACCCTGAAAGATTCGGTATTTTGCCTCAATTGCCTTGGACCGCGGCCATTTCGGGCCCAAAGCGGACACTTCATGAGCGACCTCGCACGACGGCTGGCCAATCTTTCACCCGCTCAGCGGCAGCTGCTCGAGCGGCGATTGGAGAAAGCCCACAAGCCGACCGCCGAACCGATTGCCATCATTGGCATGGCGTGCCGCTTTCCGGGCGCGCCGACGCTGGAAGCGTATTGGCGGCTGATTGCCGAAGAGCGCAACGCGGCCCGCGAAGTGCCGGCCGATCGTTGGAGCGCCGACGAGTTCTACGATCCGACGGGCGAGGCGGCCGGCAAGATGGCCGTTCGCTGGGCCGCGCTGATCGACGGAGCGGCGGAATTCGATCCGCAATTCTTCGGGATCACGCCGCGCGAGGCGGCCCGCATGGACCCGCAGCAGCGGCTGCTGTTGGAAGTCGCCTGGGAAGCGATGGAGAACGCAGGCCGGCCGGCCGACCAGCTCACCGGCACGCGCACCGGCGTGTTCGTCGGCATCGGCGCTACGGATTACTCGAAGGTGCTCGTGCCCTACGACGACTACTATCAGCAGATCGATGCGCACATGGGCACCGGCAACGCGCTGTCGATCGCGGCCAATCGGGTTTCGTACATCTTCGATTTCCGCGGGCCGAGCGCCGCCATCGACACGGCCTGTAGCAGCTCGTCGCTGGCGATTCATTTCGCGGTGGAAAGCTTGCGGCGAGGCGAATCGGACGCGGCATTGGCCGGCGGCGTGAATATGATTCTCACGCCGGAAACGACAATCGCCTTTTCGAAGGCGCGTATGCTGTCACCGAAAGGCGTTTGCCGCCCGTTCGACGCAAGCGCCGACGGTTACGTCCGCGGCGAAGGCTGCGGACTGGTGCTGCTCAAGCGACTGGCAGACGCCGAGCGCGACGGCGACAACATTCTTGCGGTGCTGCGCGCCACAAGCGTGAATCAAGACGGCCGCACCTCGGGCATCAGCGCGCCCAACAGCAAGTCGCAAGTGGCCTGCATTCGGGCCGCTTTGAAGCAAGCCGGGCTATCGCCAAGCGACATCGACTACGTCGAAGCGCACGGAACCGGCACGCCGCTAGGCGATCCGATCGAGATGCAGGCGCTCAGCGAGGTGTTTCGCGCGACTGGTGATGCGGCGGGACACTGCTATGTCGCGAGCGTGAAGGCCAATGTCGGGCACATGGAGACGGCGTCCGGTGTGGCCGGATTGATCAAAGTCGTGCTCATGATGCAGCACGAGCGAATTCTGCCGCAAGCGCATTTTGAATCGCTGAATCCGCATATCGACCTGGGCCAAACACGGCTGACCATACCCACGGAGCAATCGGCCTGGCCACGACGGGACCGCAGACGAATTGCCGGCATCAGCTCGTTCGGGTTCGGCGGCACGAACACGCACTTGATTGTCGAATCTTTCGATCCGCGCCCTATTCGCGCAGCTACGGCGCGTTCCGATCGCCCGCTGCATGTATTGAAGCTTTCAGCGAAGAGCGACGCTGCGCTAAAGCAGCAGGCAGATCAACTTGCGAATTACGTGGCAGAGCATGCCGACGCAAACGTCGCGGACGTGTGCTGGTCGTGGAACACGGGCCGCGCTGACTTCAACCATCGCGCCGCGCTGGTTGCCAGCGATCCGCTGCAGCTCCAAAAGCAACTTCAATCTGTTGCATCCGGCGAGGCCACGACAGCGGCGGGGGCGAAACGCGGCGTGGTGCGAAAACTGGCCCGCCCCAAAGTTTCCTTCCTCTTCACCGGGCAAGGCGCCCAATACGTCGGCATGGGACGACGCCTGTTCGAAACCCACCGATTATTTCGCGAACATATCGAGGCCTGCGATCGCATCCTGCGCAACCATTGGGCCGGAACGTCACTTGTCGACGTGCTCTACGGCCCAGCCGCCGACGAGCCTGGTGCACTGATCCATCAAACCCAGTACACGCAGCCAGCGCTTTTCGCGCTGGAATATGCCTTGGCCGAATTGTGGCGCTCGTGGGGCGTCGCGCCTGATATCGTGCTTGGTCACAGCGTTGGCGAGTACGCAGCCGCCTGCGCTGCAGGCGTCATTAGCCTTGAGGATGGTTTATCGCTAATCGCCGAGCGCGCGCGGCTTATGCAAAACGTGCGGCGGCCGGGCAAGATGGCCGTAGTGTTTGCGGGCCATGATCGCGTGGCGGAACAACTGGCCGGCTTGCGCGGCAGTGTCGTGATTGCCGTCATCAACGGCCCGGAGAACACGGTAGTTTCCGGCGACGCGGAAGCAGTCGATCGGCTGGCCGCGAAATTCGCGGCGCGGGGCGTGCAGGTGAAGCCGCTCAACGTGTCGCACGCGTTTCATTCGCCGCTCATGGACGAGATGCTGGACGATTTCGAGCGATTCGCAAGCGGCCTGGAATTTCACGCGCCGCGCGTTTCGCTTGCGGCGAACCTCACTGGTCAATTGATGACGGATCGGCCGGCGGCTCGCTACTGGCGAGACCACCTGCGCAACACGGTCCAGTTCGCCGAGGGAATGGCGCGCGTGGCCGAAACGGGCCCAGCGATAATCATCGAAATCGGGCCGACTGCCAGCCTGTTGGGCATGGGGAAGCGGTGCATTCCGGCACTGGATGCCGCGTGGCTTCCCTCGCTGCGAGCGGGCCATGACGATTGGCAGGTGCTGACCTTGAGCCTCGCCGAGTATTACGTTCGCGGAGGGCAAATCAATTGGCGGGGCTGGGACAAGCCGTGGCCGCGGCGACGATTGATGCTGCCAACGTATCCGTTTCAGCGCTCCCGACACTGGTACAGCCTCGATCCCTCGCGGCGCCGCTTATTCTCCGGCGCGGGCGACGGCGCGGCCGCTTCAGCGGCGGGGAGAACCGCGCTCGGCACAAACCAACCACTGCTGGGTTCGCGCCTTTCGACCGTCTGGACAAATACTCTCTTTGAAACGCATCTCGGCACAAAATCTCCTCCCTATCTCGCCGATCACGAAGTGCAAGGTTCGGTCGTCATTCCCGCAGCCGCCTATATCGAGCAAGGCTTGGCGGCCGCGCAGGAACTGTTTGGCCCCGGCCGCCATGGGCTGGCAAACGTCGTGATTCAGCAGGCGATGTTCCTGGCCGAAGGCGCCCGGCGGCGCGTGCAAGTTTCCGTATCGCCCGAGTCGGGCGGCGAGTCGACATTTGAAACGCATAGCCGGCCGGTGGACGCTCAAACGGGCGGTTCGTCGTGGACGATGCATGCTGCGGGCACGTTAGTGCATGAGTCGAAAATATCCGCAAAGTCCCCGCCGGTTGAAACGGGCTCGCCGAACCTGATTTCGCGTCAAGTTGATTTGGACGCAGTGCGGCAGCGGGCGACGTTTCACACGTCTCACGAAGAATTCTACCGGCTGATGGCGGATCGCGGCCTGCGCTATGGCCCCGCCTTTCAAGTGCTTCACGACATGCGCCGCGGTGCCGACGAGGCCACCGCGATGGTGCGGTTGCCTGAGACGGTGATGCGAGAGACGAGTCGCTATCAGCTGCATCCTGCGCTGGGCGATGCGATGCTGCAGTCGATGGCCGGCGCCGTGCCCCTGGAGATGGATGGTTCATTCAGCCCATTTACCTACATGCCGGTCGGCATCCGCCGCGTTCTTATTCTGTCGGCGATCAAGGATTTCGCTCGGCCGCTGTTTACCTGCGCACAGCGCACATCCGATGAGGCGAGTCCGAGCCCGGAACGAGTTGAAGGCAATGTTCAGCTCGTTGACGAAGCTGGCAACGTGCTGATTGAGTTTGAAGGGGTCCAGCTGCAGCGCGTCGGCCGCGGCGCCGAGTCGGGTGCCGACAAGGCCGTTGACACGAGTCGCTGGCTCTATCGAACCGAGTGGCGCGAACTGCCGCTTGCGATTGCGGCCAGCGGCGTGCCTGTTGCGGCAAGCAGCTCGAAAGCGGCTGCGGACCGTGGCGGCGCCTGGCTGATTTTCGCGGATGCACGCGGCGTTGGACGGCAGTTGGCCGAGCGGCTTGCGGAGCGCGGCGAGCCAAGCGTCCTGGTGCACCCGGGAGCGGCATTCCAAATCGCGTCGTGCGAATCAGGAAACGGCAAGCCGGCAAGCCCGGCGAGCGGTGCACTCGATCCGCTGAATGAAAGTCATTACCGACAATTGCTGGAACAGATTTTTGGAACGGGTGGTCGCGCTTGTCTGGGGGTGGTGCATTTATGGTCGTTGGATATAGGCGACGAACCCTCCCTTAGCCCGGCTCGGCCGAGCTCGCAGCAGGCCTCCCCGGAGGGGATGGGGAGCGCGGCGCAGCGCCTGGGTTGCGGCAGTGCGCTGCAGCTGGTGCGGGCACTGTCCCGGGCGTCGCTGACAAAAGTGCCGCGCCTATGGCTTGTAACCGCTGGCGCACAAGTTGTCGACGAGGCGGATGCGGCGGCACCCATCGCAGTCGAGCAGTCGCCTCTGTTGGGTCTGGGCCGCGTGGCGGCAATTGAAATGCCGGATTTGAAGCCAACGCTTATTGACCTCGATCCGCAAAGTGTTCATGAAGACGGCGAAGTCTCCGCCTCAGTTCTCGCGCGCGAGCTGTCCAGTGACTCGATGGAGGGGCAGATCGCTTTCCGAAACCGAATGCGGTTTGTGCCGCGGCTGGTGCGCGCGCCGTCTCTTGTGGGCGACTCTTCTGATGAAGCCGGCCAGTCGCTTGCCGTCCCGGTTGGCAAACCGTATCAGCTGCGCATCGCAAAGGCCGGTTCGTTGGATGCTCTGCGCTTGGTGCCGATCGAGCGCGAGCCGCCGGCGGCGGGCCAGGTGGAAATCAAAGTTCACGCGGCCGGGCTGAACTTCAGCGACGTGCTGAAGGCGCTTGGTCTGTACCCCGGAATCAAGGACGCTATCGTGCCGCTGGGCATCGAGGCATCGGGAGTCGTCACGGCGGTCGGTGAAGGCGTGAGCCGATTTCGGATCGGCGACGAGGTGTTCGGCGTCGTGCCGTATGCGTTCGCTTCCCATGCGCGCTCGGCCGAGTATGCGCTCGTGCACAAGCCCAAGACGATTGATCACGACCAGGCGTGCACGATTCCCATCACGTTTCTTACGGCCTACTACGGGCTAGTGCATTTGGCGCGCTTGCAGCCGGGCGAACGCGTGTTGATTCACGCCGGCGCCGGCGGTGTGGGCCTGGCGGCAATCCAGATCGCGCAGCAAATTGGCGCGGAGATCTTCGCCACCGCCGGCAGCGACGAGAAACGAGAGTTTCTGCGCTCGCTTGGCGTGAAGCATGTTTACAGCAGTCGCACCACCGCGTTCGCGGATGAGATCCTGGCGGACACAGGTCGCGAAGGCGTCGATGTCGTGCTCAACTCGCTGCCCGGCGAGGCGATCGCGAAAAGCCTTTCGATTCTCCGCGCTTATGGCCGGTTTCTGGAAATCGGCAAGACCGACATCTATCAGAATCGCATGATCGGTTTGTTGCCTTTTCAAGACAACCTTTCTTATTTCGCGATCGACCTGGATCGCATGCTGCGGCAGCGGCCCGACGAGATTCGCGACTTGTTCGCCGAAGTGATGCAACATTTCGCGCAAGGACACTACCGACCCCTGAGTTTCACGCGCTTTGAGGCGGAAGGAACGATTGACGCCTTTCGCTACATGTCACAGCGCAAAAATATCGGCAAGGTCGTCGTGTCGATGGACGCTGAACCCTCCCCTAACCGCTCCCTAAGAGGGAGGGGGATTACGGAGCTTGTCCGGCGGGATGGCGCTTATCTGATCACTGGTGGTTTAGGCGCGCTGGGCTTGCGCGTGGCTGAGTGGCTCGCCGACGAGGGGGCCGGAACGGTTGTATTGATGTCGCGCCGCGGCCCGACCGCAGAAGTCGACACGCAACTCGGCAAGATTCAGGAAAAAGGGGCGAAGGTGGTTGTTCTCACCGGCGACGTTGCGGATGCCGCTTCGCTGGCGTCTGCGCTCAATCAGTTGCCGAAAGATGGTCCGCCGATTCGCGGCGTCATCCACGCGGCCGGCGTGCTGGCCGACGGCATTTTGAGCGAGATGAGCCTCGAGCAGCTGGATCGCGCGATGCGGCCCAAAGTGCGCGGCGCGTGGAACCTGCACGTCGCGTCACAAGACTGGCCGCTCGATTTCTTCGTGCTTTTCTCCTCTGTGGCGAGCATTTTGGGCTCGCCCGGCCAAGCGAACTACGCGGCCGGCAACGCCTATTTGGATGCGCTCGCACACGCTCGCCGGGCACAAGGCTTGCCGGCCACGTCAATCAATTGGGGTCCGTGGGCTGGCGCCGGCATGGCGGTGGAAGCGGGCCGAGCCGATGCGGTTCAATCGCGCGGCATGCGGCTCCTGGAACCTGAATACGCCCTGGAACTGCTCGGTAAAATTGTGCGCTCGCGACAGCCGCACGTCGTCGCCGTGGATGCGGCTTGGGACGATCTATTGCGGCTGTACGGTTCGCGTCGCCCGGTTTTGTTGCAGGAAATCGCCGCGGAATCTCAGCACGGCGACGGCCAGACGACCGCCGGCCGAGTCGACCAGTCCTTCAGGAACGAGTTGCTGGCGGCCGATGATGCGACGCGCCAGTCGATGGTTTGCGAATACATCCGCGCGGAGCTCGCGCGCATCATCGGCATCGAGCCAGCCAACTTGGAAATCGATCAGCCGCTTTCCACGTTTGGCCTCGATTCGCTGCTGGCGCTGGAGCTCAAGAACAATCTCGAGGGCCGACTCGACTTCACGCTGCCGATGGCCAAGCTGATGGAAGGCCCCAGCATCGCGTCCCTGGCAGAGGAAACAGTGAGGCTGGTTGCCGGCGCGGCGCCTGCGTCGACCAGCGCGAAGGTCGCCGAGGAATGGATTCCCCTATTGGCCCTTCGAGCGGGCCGCTCGGGCGATTCGACCGCGCTTGTCGAGGTGCTGCCGCCACTCGTGTTGCTTCCCGCGCTTGGCGGCGATGTGCGCTGCTATGCCGAGTTAGTGCAGCAACTTGGCGAAGACCAGCCCGTGTACGCCTTCCGACCGCGCGGGGCGGACCAGGATCTGCCGCCGCACCGGTCGATCGAGGAAATGATCGACGATTATGCCGCGGCGCTGCGCAAGTTGCAGCCGACGGGACCTTACTACCTGGCTGGTTGGTCGACCGGCGGGATTTTCGCCTTTGCTTTGGCCGAGGCGCTGGAGCGGTTCGGCGAGGAAGTGGCCCTGCTGGCCCTGTTGGATACGCCGCTGCCGTCGATCTGCGATGAGATCGACCTGAGCGATGATGCGCGGTTCCTCTGCGACCTGATGAATTATGCCAACCGATTTGCCGGCACCGATGTTCGCGTCAGCTACTCGGAGGTCAGCGCTCTTGCGCCTGAGGAGCGATTCAGCACGATCGTGGCCGAAGCGCGCCGGCAGGGCATCATTCCCACCGACGCTCCCGAGTCGTTCATTCGTCGCATTGTGAACGTCGGCAAAGCGAACGTGCAAGTCATCCAAGGCTACGTGCCCCGGGCGATCAGCGCGCCTGTGCAATTATTTGTGCCGACGACCAAAGGAGGCCTGGCCGAAGTTTCCGGCCGCGAGCTGCCCGAATCGAACGACTTGGGTTGGACCACCGAAGTCGGCCAGGACGTTGAAATTCACGAATTGCCAGGC
>DASXWB010000598.1:0-3046 GCA_036503915.1 Lacipirellulaceae bacterium
GCCGACGCCTACGTAGCCGGCGAAGACGGCAAAGCAAAATTCCGCATTGAAGGCGAGCGCGGCACCATCCAGCGCGTGTCGCCCGATTTCAAATCTCGCCACACCGTCGCCACGGGAATCCGCTTTTCCGTCGCCATTCGATTCAACCGCGAGGGTGATCTGTTCTGCACCGACCAAGAAGGTGCAACCTGGCTACCCAATGGCAATCCGTTTGACGAGCTGCTTCACATCGACCTTGGGCGTAAGAGGCACTACGGCTTCCCGCCGCGGCATCCGCGGCATTTGCCGGGCGTGATCGACGAGCCGAGCGTGTTCGACTATGGGCCGCAGCATCAATCCACATGCGGGCTGAACTTCAATGAGCCGGTAAACGGCGGGTCGGTGTTTGGCCCATCGTGGTGGCAAGGCGACGCAATTGTGACGGGCTACTCGCGGGGAAAGCTGTATCGCACAACGCTGGTGAAGACGCAAAGTGGATATGTGGCGAGCAACCAGCTGATTGCATCGCTCAAGATGCTAACGGCCGATGCCTGCATCAGCCCCGATGGCGCGCTGGTAATTGCCACGCATAGTGGCGGGCCTGATTGGGGAAGCGGCCCCAGCGGCACCGGAAAGCTTTTCAGGGTGACATATGCTGATCGCGGCGCGCCGATTCCTGTCATGGCGTGGGCTCGCACGCCGCATGAGGTGCGCTTGGCATTCGATCGGCCGCTTAATGCGAGCGATGCCGAAAAGCTTTTCTCCGGCAGCACGATTGACCAGGGGCAATACGTCGCGGCCGGCGATCGCTTTGAGCAACTGCGGCCCGGTTACGCGGCGGTCGCGCGGCAGGTTAATTTGCCGAGGTTCGAACTCAAAGTTCTCGGGACGGCGCTCTCGCCCGATCGGCGGACGCTCATTGTTGCCACCGCGCCGCATCGCGCGGCGACCGGTTATGCGATAACACTGCCCGGCATTGGTCGCGATCAGCCAAACGGCGGCGAATCGCCGCAATCGCCCGAGATCGATCTGGCTTACGACCTTACGGGCGTGGAAGCGACGTGGCTCCCGGCAGGCGCGGAATTGCCATGGCACGGCTGGCTTCCGCACCTCGATCTCGCGGCCGCGCACCGGTTTACCATGGCCAGCGCGGATCACGATGGTTTTTGGAACCGCATCGAGCAGTCGGGCACGCTTACCCTGCGCACGCAGCTGCGCTTGAGCCAGATGCTTCGCCCCGAAGTGCAGCCTGGCTCGCAGATCGACTTCGAGTATCCCCTGGAGAAAACAACGGTTGTTCTTGAATCGAACTGCCTTATCGAAGTAACGCTCGATGGCGCGGCGATCGACGCCGCCCAGCGCGGCGATCATTGGCGGGCCGAGTTCACCAAGCCTTCTTCCGAAACTGATGCAATTTATCAACTGCAGGTGCGCTTGCGCCACCGTGGGAATCAGCCCGATCCCTATTTGGCGGTCAGCTATCATACGAACGAAGACACGACGCCGCGTGCTCTGCCGCTGCGGCGCATGATGATGCCGTGGGCTGAGATTGCCGACGAGCCGCAAGTTATCGTCAACAACCGCGACCTGCCCGAATTGGAAGGAGGAAACTGGCTGCGCGGAAAGGCACTGTTCTTCAGCGAAAAGGCGCTGTGTTCGAAGTGCCACCTGGTGCGCGGCGAGGGCGGCCTCATCGGACCAGATCTGTCGAACTTGCCGCAGCGCGATTACGCCTCGGTTCTGCGCGACATCACCAAGCCCAGCTACGCGATCAATCCCGATTTTGTCAGCTACATGGTCGTGACAAATGGAGGCCGCGCGCTTGCCGGCTCGATCCGCTCGCACGGCGAGGAGCTCATCATCGGCCATCAAGACGGCAGGGAGACGCGCATTGCGCGAGACGAGGTCGAAGCGCTGCATCCCGACACGGTTTCAATCATGCCGGAGAAGATTGCCGAAACGCTCGGGTCGGACGCATTGCGTGACCTGTTGACGTTTCTGCTCACCGAGCCGCCGTCGATGCCTAACTATGGGCCGCTACAGCCGCCTCCGCCGCGGACAATCGACGAAGTGCAGGCGGTGCTGGCCGGCGCCCCTGAAACAGTCTCGACGCGGCCGCTCCGCGTGGCACTCGTGGCAGGCCGCAAGGACCATGGCCCCGGCGAGCACGACTATCCGGCGTGGAAAGTATCATGGCAACAACTGCTGTCGATGGCCGAGGACACGCAGGTCACCACGGCCGATGACTGGCCATCCGGCGAGGAGCTGAATGCGGCCGATGTGCTGGTGTTCTACCAGCAGGGAACGTGGACGCCCGAGCGGGCGCGAGATATCGATCGTTTTCTGGCGCGCGGCGGCGGACTTGTTTACATCCACTATGCGGTCGACGGCGGCCAGGATGCGCCAGGCTTTGCACAGCGCATCGGCCTGGCCTGGCGCGGGGGTGCGTCAAAATTCCGGCACGGCCCGCTGGAGGTCGATTTTTCGCCGGCGGGCGATCACCCAATCGCCCGCAATTTCCAGCACGTGCATTTTCACGATGAGAGTTACTGGAATTTGTTGGGCGACGCGCAGAAAATCAATCTGCTGGCGAGCGGCATCGAGGACGGCCGCCCGCAGCCGCTCTTTTGGACGGCTACCAGCGGCAAGGGTCGGGTTTTCGTTTCGATTCCGGGCCACTTCGCCTGGACGTTCGACGACCCGCTGTTCCGCACGCTGCTGCTGCGGGGCATCGCCTGGAGCGCGGGCGAGCCGGTCGATCGCTTCAATAGCCTGGTGACGCCGGGCGCTCGAATTAAAACGCGCCACTAATTCGACGGGTGGCATGCCTTCGCCGCGCAGCGGCGTAGGCATGATTTTTTCGGCACATGCTCATCCGCCGCGGCGGAAGAACATGCCACGCTGATGTCGGACACGGACAAATCACCACGGGCCGCCCCATTTTCACCGGAATTCCGCGGCTTGATTTAACCATTCGATCCACCCGCCTTGTCCGCTTGGCAGATCGTTGGCCGAGCGGTAAAATTCTCGGCTCAACCTTTGAAGCGACATCGATTTCTGCATTTTC
>DASXWB010000599.1:0-2470 GCA_036503915.1 Lacipirellulaceae bacterium
CGGTCAAAGCGATCTCGATAACTTCCACGTATTCGCGACGAATGAGAGCGCGCGCGCCGGGCGACAAGTGAGACTGGAGGAATTAGTAAGCCAATGGCGTGCGCGACAGATTGATGGCGAGTCGGTTGATTCGATCCGCCGGGGCGTGGCGGACGCTGAAGCAGGTCGCACGCAAAGCTTGGCCAATGTGGACGCAAAAATCCGAACCGAGCTTGGTTTCCCCGCGCGGCGTCGATGAAGTATTTGCTAAAGATCACCGACGAAGCGCCGGAACTTCTATACTCCGTCAACGTTTGCGACGGACATCGATCCACACGGGGCGGTGATCGCTCGCGGTGACGGCTTCACTTCCGGGCTCGCCCGGCGCAGGCCAGAAGACTTCGCCTGCCACGAACTCAAGGCCGCGAGAGGGCAGGGCGTAGTCGATGCGCAGGCAGCCGTGGCCTTCGGCCGTGAAGTTCGATGTGACGTGAGCCGGATCGCCGCGGTGGCCGGTGTGCTGGTCTGCGTGCTGCCTGACGGTTAGCGGACCCCCGCTGCTTGTCGGCGTGAACGACGCATTGACGCGCGGATGATTTAGCAACAGATTCATCGCGCCCAGCAGACTTTGACCGTCCACAGGATCGGAATTGAGGTCGCCGACAATTACGAAAAGCTCGCCTTCCGGCAAACCGCCGCGGCCGCCAGCGTCATCAATCAAGTAATCGCTCTTGGACGGATCCACGTAATCGGCCACGAGGCGGATTTCGTCGTGGTTGCGCCGGCCGTTGCGGTCCTCAGCGCCGTCGAACACGGGCGGCGTTGGATGCGAGCAGAGCAAGTGAACGGTGAACGGCCGGCTTCTGCCGTCCGCTGCCGTTGATCGCACCATGGCAATCTCAATCGGCACGTCCCAAAAGCTCTTTGACGAGAGCCGCAATGTGTTGAGATCGGCGCCGTCGTAAAACGATTCGCCTGTCGCCGGTTCTTTCGGCAGCAACGCGCCAGGCATGTCGCGCCAAAGGAACTTTTGGAAAGTTCGCACGCGGCCGCGGTCGATGGGGAATCGCGACAGGACGAGCATTCCAAATTGGCCTTCGTGGCGACCGTAGCCGATAGCGTCGGCCGGCCCGCCGGTTCTGCCGTCGTTGTCCAAATCGCGATTGCTGGGCCGACCCGTGTTGACGGGTGCGATGAAGTAATCTGGGAACTCAATTGGCTCGCAATCGTTCTGGCCGACGGCCAGGTATTTCGTACGAAACAGTGCGGCGGCTCGGCCCGCCGCGTCGTAATCAAACTCGTTGACCAAAAGGATGTGCGGCCGCACGCGCTGGATTACCTCGGCAATTCGCCGCGCCTGCTCGTTGTCGCCCATCTCAAGGTCGCGGACGAGTTGCCCGGCTTCGTCGCGAAACAGCGAGACGTTATAGGTGGCAACGCGAATCGAATCGCGATCGGCCGCATGCGACATCGATGCCGTTGCGGCGAAAAGAAGCAGCGATGCGATTTTAAGAGTTCTTTGCGACGTCATTGGCTATGAAACTTCGTTGATGCGGCCGCGTTCCGGTCGAAACTCTCCTGCGTGCGCAAAACAGGCGGAACGGGTTTATTGTAGCGTGTGGAAAAGACATTCGGGTTGGCTGTTTCACTTTCGAAAAGCGACCCAGGCCGTTGCTCGCCGATTCTTCTCACGCGGCCGCGCGGCAGTTAGAATGAACGGCGCCGTTGTCTGGTGCAAGTGGTCGCCGCGCGAATGGAGAGTTTCGGTGCGTCGACCCCGCGTGATATAGGAGAGTCGTTCTATGTCCGCTACTGTCGCGATTAAGGCGCCGCCGGCCCGGCGCCCCGCCGAGGACTTTATGAGCGGTGTATTCGAAGTCCAGCATCCTCTAATTCAATGCCACCTGACGCGCTTGCGCGATAAGTCGACTCCGCCATCCGAGTTTCGACAGCTCGTGAATCGGTTGGCGTCGCTCCTGGCCTATGAAGCGACCAAAGATCTCCGCGCAGAAGCGGTGACCGTCGAGACGCCGCTTGCCAAGGCGGAGGGCCGGCGCCTGGCGCAGCGGATCGGATTGATTCCGATACTGCGGGCCGGGCTGGGAATGGTCGACCCGGTGCTGGAGTTGATTCCCACGGCCGAGGTCTGGCATCTGGGACTGTACCGCGACGAAGAAACGGCCAAGCCAATAAAATACTACGCGAAGCTGCCGGCCGAACGGCCTGTGGACGTGGCTCTCATCCTCGACCCGATGCTGGCCACCGGCGGCTCGGTCGTGGCGGCGCTCACGACGCTGCGCGACTGGGGCGTGCCGCACGTGAAGCTGCTGTCGCTAATCGCGGCGGAGGAAGGCGTCAAGCTCGTCGAATCGTTGTTTCCCGACTCGCAAATCTATGTTTGCCAGATCGATCCCGAGCTGAACGACCGGAAGTTCATCGTGCCGGGCCTGGGCGACGCGGGGGATCGGATTTTTAATACCGTTGGTGAGTA
>DASXWB010000600.1:0-8581 GCA_036503915.1 Lacipirellulaceae bacterium
CAGCCCCAGCCGCCAACTACCGACCATCCGCTCGCGGGCTCAGCTTGTGCGCTTTCAGCCGCTGGATCCGGAGACCGTCGAGCGCATTCTTCTAGACACGGGGCTACTGTCGAATCCAACGGTGGCAAGGCGGGCGGCCCAATTGAGTGAAGGCAGCGTCGAGCGGGCGATTGAGTTAGCCGATCCCGCTTTATGGGAATTCCGCGAGCAGCTGTTCGCTCAACTTGCCTCACCGTCCGCCGTGAGACTGGCCCGCGCGGTTCAGGCATTCGTTGACGAAGCCGGAAAGGAAGCAGCGAAAAAGCGCGAGCGGCTGCGAACTGTCCTCGGCTTTGCGATCAGCTATTATCGCAAGCGATTGGGCAAAGCCGGGGCCAATCGTCAACCCGGCCCATCGGAACGCGCACCAATCGAGCCGACAGAAGCCATCGTCGCTGCTTTGGACGCGTGCCTGGCCGCATTGGAGCACATCGATCGCAATGCAAACCTGGGAATCGTGATCCAGCATTGGAGCGAGACATTGGGGCAACCAGCGGCCGCCCATGCAATCGCAAACGTGATTTGACGCGGCGAAAGGGCTTGTCTATCGCGTATTTTTGGCAACACAGGATGCTGCTGCCGCGGCCACAGCCTGTACGGCGGCTTCCGGAAAAAATTGGCCGTAGTCGAGCAACCCCCTGGTGTGCTAAATTTGTCTATCCGCCGCCCTGGGCGCGACATGGAATCGTGGCGCAACGTGGCTCTTGCCAAAGATTTGCGCGATAGCTCAGGGTTTGCGGCGGCCCTGCCCAGTCGAGCCGGTCGACGACCGGCCTGCGTAGTTTCCTGTTGTTCCCCGAGTAGCCAAACTGCCGACAAACCCATCGGCACATAGGCCTGAAGGCGGTCGTTTCGTGATGCGTTCCATTTTATCGCTTTGCGCCTCATCGCTTGTCGTTTTGCTCTCCGCGACCACGGCATCGGCCAGTGAAGCCGAACTGGTGCTGCCCGATGTGGGTGAGCATTCCTTTTTGGGAGTATCGGGCGACGTTTTGCTCTACGGCGGGTTGGCGGTGTGCATCGCGGGAGCTGTATTTGGGTTGGTTCAATTCATCAAGTTGCGGAATCTGCCGGTTCACGAGTCGATGCGCAGCATCTCCGAATTGATCTATGAGACGTGCAAAACCTATCTCATCACGCAAGGAAAATTCCTTGTGGTACTGGAGCTGTTGATCGGCGCGGTGATTGTCGTTTACTTCGGGTGGTTGCGATCGTTAGATGCGCAGCGAGTGGCGATCATTGTGGCTTTCAGCATGATCGGAATTCTGGGCAGCTACGGCGTGGCATGGTTCGGAATTCGCATTAACACGTATGCCAACTCGCGCGCAGCATTCGCCAGCCTGGCGGGAAAGCCGTACCCGGTTCACTCCATTCCGCTGCAGGCGGGAATCAGCATTGGGACGCTGCTCATCAGCGTCGAGCTGGCGATCATGCTGGCGATTCTGCTGTTTGTTCCCGGCGAGTACGCCGGGCCATGCTTCATCGGTTTTGCAATCGGCGAATCGTTGGGCGCGGCCGCGCTGCGGATTGCCGGCGGCATCTTCACAAAAATTGCCGACATCGGCGCCGATCTTATGAAGATCGAGTTCAACATCGGCGAAGACGATGCGCGGAATCCGGGCGTCATCGCCGACTGCACCGGCGACAATGCGGGCGATTCGGTCGGTCCCACGGCCGACGGCTTTGAAACCTACGGTGTGACCGGCGTGGCTTTGATTGTGTTCATTATGCTAGCCATTACGCCGAACTTCCTGCCAGCCGGCGTCACGATGAGAAGCGCAACTCCGGAACAGCGCGCGGCGGCCGAGGCCCTGGCCACGCCGATCCAAGTACAACTGCTCGTCTGGATCTTCATGATGCGCGTGATGATGGTGATTACGAGCATCGCAGCGTATGCTGTGAATCAAGCGCGGGCGCGCAGCAAATATGCCGATGCGGATGAAATGGATTTTGAGGCTCCGCTGACCTGGCTGGTGTGGATTACCTCGATCTTTTCGGTGATCGTAACCTTCGCCGTTTCATGGCTTCTGATTCGAGACCTCAATGGCGACGAGACGCTGTGGTGGAAGCTGTCCGCGATCATCTCCTGCGGGACGCTCGCCGGAGCGATCATTCCTGAGCTGGTGAAAGTCTTTACTTCCACGAATTCGCGGCACGTTCGAGAGGTCGTAGCGTCGTCGCGCGAAGGCGGCGCGTCGCTGAACATCCTGTCGGGACTAACCGCCGGAAACTACAGCGGATTCTGGATGGGCATGTCAATCGTGGGCCTTATGGCAATTGCTTACGGCGTGGCCGATTATGGCGAGGGCGGGCTCGGTGCAATTATGCTCGCGCCCGCAGTGTTTGCCTTTGGACTGGTTGCGTTCGGATTCCTCGGCATGGGGCCAGTCACCATAGCGGTCGATTCGTATGGGCCGGTGTCGGACAACGCCCAGTCGATTTTCGAATTGTCGACGATCTCGACCCAGCCGGGCGCGCGTGAGGAGATTCGGCGGGAATTCGGATTCGAACCCAAATTTGAGAAGGGCAAGCATCTGTTGGAAGACAACGACGGCGCCGGCAACACCTTCAAGGCGACGGCGAAGCCCGTGCTCATCGGCACCGCGGTCGTCGGCGCCACGACGCTTATATTCTCCATCATCATGATTCTTACCGACGGGCTGGCGGATGAGAGCTCATTCAGGTACCTGTCGCTACTGCACCCGCCCTTCCTGCTCGGTTTGATTTCCGGCGGCGCGGTGATTTACTGGTTCACAGGCGCGTCGACGCAGGCTGTCGTCACGGGCGCATATCGCGCCGTCGAGTTCATCAAATCGAGCATTCGACTCGAGAGCGGTGCGACGAAGGCATCCAGCGAAGACAGCAAGCGGGTGGTCGAGATCTGCACGCAGTACGCGCAAAAAGGGATGGTCAACATCTTCCTGGCCGTGTTTTGCGCCACCTTGGCGTTCGCCTGTTTGGACGAATTTTTCTTCATCGGCTACCTGATCTCGATCGCCATCTTCGGACTGTACCAGGCGATTTTCATGGCCAACGCGGGCGGCGCTTGGGACAATGCCAAGAAGATCGTGGAAGTGAATTTGCGCGAAAAGGGCACCCCGCTTCACGCGGCCACCGTGGTTGGCGATACGGTGGGCGACCCGTTCAAAGACACATCGTCCGTGGCGCTCAACCCGGTCATCAAGTTCACGACGCTGTTCGGTCTGCTGGCGGTGGAGCTTGCAATCCAGTTAACGGCAGACGGGCAAGGAAAGGTGCGCTACATTGCGGCTGCCGTGCTGTTCCTGATCGCCCTGGTATTCGTGTGGCGGTCGTTTTACGCAATGCGAATCGAAGGAAAGCAGGAACTGGCCGCAGCGACTGGCGTCGCGCCAATGGTCCCGAGAAGCTCGGAACCGGCCGGAACTGGCTCGGCTCGCTGAGAAGCATTACCCGATATTCGCATAGTCCGCGCGTCACTCATTGCGTTTTCTCGACTTGCGACGTCGGCAGGCAACCGTAAAATACTATGAGCCGACCGCGAACCTCCGCGTGGCCGTGCTGGAGAGGTGGCTGAGTGGTCGAAAGCGCCGGTTTGCTAAATCGGTGAAGGGATTAAACCCTTCCGCAGGTTCGAATCCTGTCCTCTCCGCTTTGCTTCCTTTTCCAAATCCGACTGCCAGATTTCGGGCCTCTGCGCATCGGGCGAAATCGATGCGGGAGCCCCGCCTCATTCGATTAGTAGTTCGACCATTTGCGTGTTGAACGCGTAGTAGGGCCGTTTCCCGTCGACGACTTGGAAATCAGTCCAAACGAGCCAAAATGACCGGCCGTTGGGCGCGATCCACTTCGGCGCGATCTGCGGTTGGTATGCTCGGGCGTTTCGGTCGCCGGCCGGCATCCATTCCTTTTCTTCGTGAATCTGCGTCCACGGCCCCCATGGCTTCGGCGCCGTCCAGAAGCCGAGGTAGCTTGGTTTGCCAAACCACATGCCGTCGGCGCCAGTGCCCATGCCCCAGTTGGCCATGAGGTACACGCCGAGCGGCTTGTTGTATGCCACGCTGGGATGCCATGCGTACGGGTGAATCTGTGTATTCACCCAGCCGGCAGGAAATGTGTGCACGACTCCGCGCGCGGCGATGTCGCGCGACCAATCGGCCGTGCCGTCTGGCCGGCGGGCAACGAAGAACTTGTAGGCATCTCGCTCAAGGATGCGATCCTTCGGCACGCGAAACATCACTAGCTGGTTCATCGTGCCTTCGATGTTGCCGTTAGGTGCGTACACGTACACATAACCGTCTTCGTTGTGCTCGTAGTTCTGGCCCATTTGCAGCACGGTCAGCAGCGAGAAGGCGTCGCCTGGTTCTTCGAAGAACGCCATGTTGCGCTGGCTGCGGTCCTCCCACTTCTCCCATCGCACCGGCGTGGCGCCGTCCTGGTTGTGCCACGTCGCGCCATTGTCGGGCGAGTAGATCAGCTTCGCGCCGATGAAACGCGGATGCGGTTTGTTGTTATCAAAAGGGCGATCGGGAGTGCTTAAGAACTGATAGATCTTGCCATCCAGTGCCAGGATGCCGAATCCATAGTATCGGCTTACATTGCGACGCTCTGGGCCAACGAGCAGCTCCGGATATCCGGGTACATCATCAAAGTCCAGCTGTGGCGGAACACCGCGAATCGAAATCAAGCGGCTGTTGAACAGCCGGTGCGGGACATTCGGCCAGGGCTGGGCGTCGCCGTCGCATAGCCCGGCGACCATCCGGTCGTCGCTGGTCCAGGTCATGTGCCAGTTGTCGCCGTTGCCGCCGAGGCGGACGACCGTTTCCTCGAGGCGGCGAAGTCCGACGATTTTGGCGGCAGGCGGTTCGTCGGCCGGCAACGACCCGGCCAGGACGGCAGGCAGAATCAAGGCGTTGAATATGCGGCAACGGTTCATGGCTCGTCCTTATTCGCTGGGAAGCTGCGTCCTCATTCGCACGGAAGCTGATATACTGACGGCAATCGCGTCGCATTGATTTCAATCGAGCGCTGCCTCGATTGCAATCGTGCTGGAGCGAAACTGCCCCCTCGGCCATGAGATCGGGGCCGAATGGCAAGCGAGGGCTCGAGTTGGCTCGCATATGCGCTGGTCGATTTGCGACCAAGGACGAATTTCGCACCAATGTTCCATAAAACTTCGCGAATACCATCGGGACGCGTCGTACCACGGCTCGTTTTTGAGGTCTGTCGCATGTCGCTCGTTACTTTCGCTCCGCGTCGTTGGCGATCGAGTTTCTTTGTGGTGTGCTTGGTCGTATGCGTGTGCGGACGAGCCGCCGCAGGCACGCCGCCCGCAATGCCGGCGGTTTTTCCCAGCGGCGCGATTGCCTTCGCGGAATTAAACGGACTGGATGCGAAGCTGCAGCAATTTCGCAGTTCGGAAATCCTCGCGGCCTGGCTCGAATCGCCGCAATATCAGCGTTACCTGGCGTCGGCCGATTATCGCCGGCTAGAGGCCGTGCTGCAGATTGCCGAGCGTCAACTTGGCTGGGATGCCTGGACCGCGGCCACGAAGCTTCTGGGCGGCACCGTGGCGGTGGCCGTTTATCCAAAAGAAGGCAGCCAGCGGCCCGATGCGCTCGCGATCATTCGCCCTTCCGACTCGACAGCACTGTCCGATTTGCGCAAGCAGCTCGATCCTCTGCTGGTTCTGGCCGAAGAGCAGATTCGCCGCACCGAATCGGTCGGCGGAGTCGAGACGCTGGCCCTTCCGGAGGACGCGGCATTCATCGCCTGGAAAAGCCAGTGGCTCGCGATTTCCACCAGCCGTGCTCTTTTGGACCAGACGCTCGAGCGGCTAAGCGGCACAGGAGAAGACGAGAAAGGCACCGCGCTGGATGAAGATGAATCCTATCAGAAGATGGCAAAGTCCATCGCGTGGGAGCAGCCAGAAGTTGGCAGCGGGCGCGTGCGAATTCTTCGCGCCTACGTCAACACAGCGCTCTTGAACAAGGCGAGCGGCGGCAAGCCGATTCCCGAGAAACTAGACAATGCACTCGGCTCCCTGCTATTTGGCGACATAGTGCAGTCGCTCAGAACGAGCCCGTTCGCCGCCGCGACCGTCGAAATTTCCGATGACGGGCTGCTAATCACCGCTTCACTGGCTCGCGATTCGGGCAAACCCGAGGATGCTTACCAGGCGTTTGTCCCGATCGACGGGCGCGGCGTGCCGCCGCCGCCGCGCGTGCCCGATTTGATCGGCGCATTCACGATTTACCGCGACTTCACGCACTGGTACACGCACCGCGAAGATCTGCTGCAGGAGCAAATTCTCCCAAGTTTTGACAAATTCGAGACGGGCCTGGCCAACATTCTGCCCGGCAGCGATTTCGGCGAAGATGTGCTGCCGCTCATCGGAAAGCGGATCACCTTCGTGGCCGCACCGCAGGATTATTCGCATCTCGACGGCGAGCCGGGCGTGAAACTGCCCGGCATGGCGCTCCTCGTGGAACTCGCGCGGCCGGACGAGGCCACCACCGTGCTGCAGCTCTTCTTCCAGACGCTGGCCGCAGTTTTGAACCTCGAAGCTGGCCAGCAAGGGCGCCAACCCTGGGTCGTTACATCCGAGACCTATCGCGACGTGCAAGTCTCATACGCCCGCTATTTGCACAAGCCGTCGGGGAAGGATCTGGGGATCGTCTACAATTTTTTGCCATCGTCCGCCCGCGTGGGCGACCAGTTCATCATTAGTTCCTCCTTGCCATTGTGCAAACAACTTATCGACGCTTTGCGTGACGATAGTAACGCGTCCGGCGAAAACGCGGGGCCGCAAATCCTGCGCGCGGAGCTGCGCTTCGACGCGCTGGCCGGTTTAATCGAATCGGACGCCAACTTCTTCGTCGGCCGCATGCAGCAGGAAGGTCGAACCGCCGAGGAGGCACGGGACGAGTTCGCGGCCCTCGTAGATTTGCTGCGCCGGTTCAATTCACTTGAGGCGTCAACCGAGTTGCAGCCCGACATCTTCAAACTCGAGATCGAAGGGAATTGGAAATGACTTCGGCCTTGGAGAGCCCGCTGGCGCCGTGTGACTTCAAGAGTCACGGATGGAATCAGCGGGACGCAGCCCATCTGGTGCGACGGACGGGGTTCGGGGCCTCACACAAGGACGTTCGCCAAGCGCTTGACGACGGTCCAGAAGCGACCATCAAGCGGCTTCTCAGCGCACAAGCGGAATCTGCCGACTTTACAGCGCGCGACGCTGCGCTTCACCGCGTTGCCATGGACTCAGCCGACATCGCTGATCTGCGCGCTTGGTGGGCGAACATAATGCTCTATTCGGCCAATCCACTGGTCGAAAAGATGGCGCTCTTTTGGCACGGCCACTTTGCGACATCAAACGCAAAAGTGCGGTCGGTGCGGCAGATGGCGGACCAGAACGCGCTTTTTCGCCGGCACGCGCTGGGCAGCTTTCGGGCGTTGCTGCACGATGTGGCCCGCGACGTCGCCATGCTCGTCTGGCTCGACGGGAACGCGAACCGCCGCCGGCAGCCCAACGAAAACTTCGCCCGCGAGCTTTTTGAGCTTTTCGCGCTGGGCGTGGGCAATTACTCGGAGCACGACATCAAGGAAGCCGCCCGCGCGTTCAGCGGCTGGCACGTCCGCAAGGGCGAGTTCTGGTACAACTCCCTGCAACACGACACCGGCGAGAAAACCGTCTTCGGAGAGACGGACAACTTCGATGGCGGCGACATCGTCGAACTTAGCTTGAAGCAGGACGCGGCGCCGCGCTTCCTGGCAAAGAAGCTGCTGCAATTCTTCGTGACGCAGTCGCCGCCGGACGACGCGGTTGCGGATTTGGCGGCGTGCATCCGGGAGAATGACTTCGCCATGCGGCCCGTGCTGCAAACGTTGTTTTCCAGCGCGATCTTCTTCGCGCCCGGAAGCCGGCATTCGATCATCAAGAGCCCGGCGGATTTTGTACTCGGCGCGCAGAGAAAGTTGGAGGCGCGGGT
Source organism: Lacipirellulaceae bacterium (assembly GCA_036503915.1). Taxonomy (GTDB): domain Bacteria; phylum Planctomycetota; class Planctomycetia; order Pirellulales; family Lacipirellulaceae; genus JABDGM01. The sequence continues at coordinate 8,010 of DASXWB010000600.1, forward strand.
CAACCTGCGCGAGTCGGTCAACTTGATGGCCCAGCTCGGCCAATCGTTATTCGAGCCGCCCACAGTTGAAGGCTGGAATGGCGGCCGAACCTGGATTAATTCCGCCACCATGCTGGGGCGGGCGAACTTTGCGGCCGAATTGACGTTGGGAAATCGCTTTGGCCAGATTGCGGACCCGGCGGAAGTCGCCGCGCAGTTAGGCTGGCACGACTCGCACGATGCGGTGGACTACTATATTGAGCTGCTGCTCGCGCGTGATGCCTCGTCGGCTCGCGACGCGATCGAGGAATATTTGAAGCAGGCGACCGGGCCGCTAGGCCGGCGCCTGCGCGGTGTCGTGCATTTGCTGCTGACCTTGCCAGAGTTCAACTTGCTCTAATCGAAAGCCGCGGTCACGCGTGCAATCTGTAAAAAGGTAATTCGACCATGGTACTGCACTTTCTGAAAAGTCAGCGTTAACTGGTATGCACTAAAAAAGGCTCTTCCATCATGCTGCGGTTGCTAAACAAGCCGCACGATGGGAGAGCCAAGGATGGCGAAAACAAATTGGCGATGTCCGAACGAATGGTCCG
>DASXWB010000601.1:0-1768 GCA_036503915.1 Lacipirellulaceae bacterium
TCCTACGGCAGCAAGTTTTACGAAACTCCGAATATCGATCGACTTGCAGCGGAGGGCGTGCGGTTCACCGACGGATATGCCTGCGGCCCCAATTGCCAGCCGACGCGAGCCGCCCTATTAAGTGGTCAATATGGCCCCCGCACTGGCGTGTACACGGTCGGCGGGATCGACCGATTCAATTGGCGCTCGCGGCCACTGCGACCTGTCGATAACGTCACCGCACTGCCGCTCGAAAAAATCACGATTGCCCAAACCCTGAAACACGCCGGCTATGCGACCGGCATGTTCGGCAAATGGCACCTCGGCAACAAGGCCAAACATCATCCGCGCGAACGTGGATTCGACGAAGCGATCGTCAGCGCTGGAAAACACTTCGATTTCCGCACAGATCCGCCAGTCGAAATTGACGATGGAGTGTATCTTGCCGATTTCTTGACGGATCGTGCCATCGGTTTTATTCGGCGTCACCAAGCCGAGCCGTTCTTTTTGTATCTACCTCATTTTGGGGTCCATGCTCCGCACCAGGCGAAGCAAGCGTTCGTTAAAAAGTTTCAGACAAAGCCGCCGGCCGGCGGACATCGCGATCCCACGTATGCGGCGATGATTGCCAGCCTCGATGAGAGCGTCGGCCGCGTGCTTCAGGCGCTCGACGAGCTAGGCCTAGCCGAGAACACGCTCGTTATTTTTTCGAGCGATAACGGTGGCGTCGGCGGATACCGTAGCGCCGGCCTCGCCAAGGACGGCATCACGGACAACGCTCCCTTGAAGGGAGGCAAGGGAACGCTGGCCGAGGGTGGAATACGCGTGCCGTATATCTTCCGCTGGACCGGCGTTATCAAGCTAGGCCGCACTGATGCGACGCCCATCAACTCGGTCGATCTTTATCCCACGTTGGTCGAACTGACAAGCGCCCAACTGCCCGCCGATCATCCTCTCGACGGCGTAAGCTACGCGCCTCTACTTACGGGCGCAAAGCAATCACTCGATCGCGACGCCATCTACTGGCACTTCCCTGGATATTTGGGCGCCGGCCGCAATATGTGGCGCACGACTCCCTGTGGCGCCGTGCGTTCCGGCGACTGGAAGCTCATGGAGTTCTTCGAAGACGGCCGCTTGGAGCTTTACAATTTAAAGGACGACATCGCCGAGCAGCGCAACCTCGCGGCCCAGCAGCCCGAAACGACGCGCGAAATGCACGACAAACTCCTGGCCTGGCGCAACGGGATCGGCGCCGCGATGCCGACATCCAACACCCCCAGCGACGACGACGCAAGCCGCGCGCGCCGAAAGCAAAATCGCCAGCGCAGGAACGATAGAATTGCGAACTAAACGGCTGAACCAGCCACGGTATGGCAGCACGCCACTCTGTCATGCGCGGAGGCGCGAGAGCGCTTTGCGCTGCGGTTTGATTGTGAAAGCTCGCTCTGCGCTTATAATTGAGGGCCGATCCAGGCAACGAGGCAAGCGAGTGCGTGGGCGAGTCCACGCCAGCATTTCAGGCTGGGAAACTTCGTTGGCGATTCTCTTCACAGTTCGGCCCCGTAACAAACGCGGCGGCGGTTTCACGATCGTCGAGCTTTTGGTGGTCATCGCCATTATTGGCATTCTCGTGGCCCTTTTGCTACCGGCGATTCAGGCCGCCCGCGAAGCCGGGCGGCGGACAGACTGCATCAACAAGCTCCATCAATTGGGCATCGCGATTCATAACTACGAGGGCAGCTACAAGCGACTTCCTCAAGGCATCGTGGGGTACGATGCGACAGACAAT
>DASXWB010000602.1:0-5678 GCA_036503915.1 Lacipirellulaceae bacterium
GCCACCGTTTTGATCCAGGGCGACACGGGCACCGGCAAGGAGCTGGTCGCCAAAGCGATCCATCAAAACAGCCCGCGCAAGAAGCGGCCGTTTGTGCCCCTCAATTGCGCCGCCCTCAGCGAGCACATCCTGGAGAGCGAGCTGTTCGGCCACATTCGCGGCGCGTTCACCGATGCCTCCAGCGATCGCCAGGGCAAGTTCGAATACGCCGACGGCGGCACGCTGTTTCTCGACGAGGTGGGCGACATGCCGATCCCCACGCAAATCAAGCTCTTGCGCGTGCTGGAAAGCGGCGAGATCACGCGCGTCGGCTCGAACGAGCCAGTCAAGGTGAATGTGCGGATCCTCTCGGCCACGAACCGCGACCTGGAGCGAGGGATTGCCGACGGAACTTTTCGCGAGGACCTTTACCACCGCCTCAAGGTCGTCACGATCACGCTGCCGCGGCTGGCAGAGCGGCGCGAGGACATCCCGCTCTTGATCGATTTCTTCGTGAAGGAGCACTCGAAGCGGCATCAAAAATCGGTGCGCGGCATCTCGACGGCCGCCCGCCGCCGGCTGCTGGGCTACGACTGGCCCGGTAATGTTCGCCAGCTGCGGAACGTGATCGAAAGCATGGTCGTCGTGGATATCGACGAAGTGCTGGACGTTGACGACCTTCCCTCCGAGCTCGCCCCGACAAATGGCGAGGTCACCGCGGCGACCGGGCCAAATAGCCTGCACGACCTGGTCGGCAAACCGATTTCCCAAATCGAAGCGATGTTCATCGCCGAGACTCTCAAGGTGACCGGTGGAAACCGCGAAGAAGCCGCCGGCATGCTCGGCATCGGCGAGCGCACGCTGTATCGGAAGATTAAGGAATACGGACTGTCTTAATGTCTCTCGCAAAGGCGCGAAGGCGCAAAGGACGGATAAGAGATGAGGGATGAATGATGAGAGATGAGCGATCAGACATCTATTATGATTCATCCTTTATCTTTTATCCCTCATCCTTCCGCTCTGCGCCTTAGCGCCTTTGCGTGAGACTCAATCGTAATGCCCACCATCCAGCAACTTCCGTCGAGCGTCGTGAACAAGATCGCGGCGGGCGAGGTGATCGAGCGGCCGGCGAGCGTCGTCAAGGAATTGCTGGAGAACTCGGTCGATGCCGGGGCCACGCGAATCGACGTCACGATCGAGAAAGGTGGCAGCGAGATGATCCGCGTGGCCGACAACGGCTGCGGTATTGCAGCCGAAGAGTTGCCGCTGGCCACGGCGAGCCACGCGACCAGCAAAATCCGCTCCGCCGAAGACTTGTTCTCCGTGGGCACGCTCGGCTTTCGCGGCGAGGCACTGGCCTCGATCGCGGAAGTCAGCCGGCTCGTGATCCGCAGCCGCACGGCCGACGCGCCCACCGGCGCGGAGCTGGAAGTGGTGGGCGGCACCGCGCGGCCGATGGCGCCCGCGGGCTGCCCGGTTGGCACAACGATCGAAGTCCGCAATCTGTTCTTCAATACGCCGGTGCGGCACAAGTTTCTGCGCTCTGCACAAACGGAGATGGGGCATTCGATCGAGGCCGTCACCCGGCTGGCACTCGCGCATCCGTCGATTCATTTCACGCTCTCACACAACGGCCGAGTGGTGCACGATCTGCCGCCGGTGGCAACTATTCGCGGCCGCATTGCGGCCTTCTTTGGCGACGAGTTGGCGGACGATTTGATCGAAATTCATAGCGAAAGCGGCGGAATCACTCTTAGCGGATTCGTGGCCAACCCGATGCACAACCGCGCGACCGGCCGGATGCAGTACTTGTTTCTCAACGGCCGCGCGATTCGAGACCGGGCACTGCAGCACGCGCTGGGCGAAGCGTATCGCGGGCTACTCGTCACCGGCCGGCAGCCGATTTGCTTCCTGCGACTCGACATGCCGGCGGAAATGGTTGATGTGAACGTCCATCCGACGAAGCAGGAAGTGCGCTTCCAGGATTCCGGCCGACTGTACAGCCAGTTGCTCGGCACGCTGCGTACGAAGTTCCTGACGTCGGATCTGACGGCGCGCGGCACATCGGCCGGCGGTTCGCCGGCGCGCGGCGTTGACGAATACGGCGGCGCTTCGTCCGACGCAAGCGAGCTGGTCGCGTGGGCCAAACAAGAATTAGGAAAACAACTCGAGCGAGCCGGGTCGTCCCCGACGCCGTCAATTGAGCAGGCCGGGACGTCCACGTCCCCCGCTTTTCACGAGGTCGATTCGTTCTCGGCCGCAGAGTTTGCCGGGGCCGCCCCGGCTCACAGGGAATTTCAAACCGAAGAGCCGTTGCGACTTCACCGCATCGATGTGCCGCCGTTCAAACCGTTTGATATCGCTCGAGAATTCGCCGCGCATCCCGCAGCGGATGTGGGCGCGGAACGGGCGCGCACAATGGCTCGCGATTATGGTGCCACTGCGCCGCGCAACGCGCTTCAGGTACACAACCGCTATCTCGTGGTCGAAACCGAGACTGGAATCGAAGTCATCGACCAGCACGCGCTGCATGAGCGGATTCTTTACGAGCAGATTCGCGAGAGAGTTTTGGGCGGCGCACTGGAGTCACAGAAGCTGCTTGTGCCCGAGCCGGTCGACCTCACGGCCAGCGAAGCGGCCGCGGTCTTAGAACACGCCGAACTCTTGGCGCAGCTTGGCGTCGGAGTTCAACCATTCGGCGGCGAGACGGTTCTGGTGTCCAGCTACCCGGCCATGCTTGCCAACCTGAGCCCGGCCGAAGTGCTGCGGGAACTGGTGGAAAAGCTGCTCGGCGGCGGCCGACAGCCCGAACCACGCGACCTGCTCGACGATCTCTTGCATATGATCGCCTGCAAAGCGGCTGTAAAATTCGGCGACCGGCTTAGCGGCGAGGAAATCGAATCGTTGCTGGCCCAGCGGCACCTGGCCCAGGACGACCACCACTGCCCGCACGGCCGCCCGACAGCTCTGGTTTTCACCCGCGAAGATTTGGATCGCCAATTCAAGCGAATTTGATCGTCAAGGGAGCTTCGATGACAATAAGAATTCGTTCGCAGAAGCCGAGCGCAATTGCGGATTTCGGATTGCGGATTGCGGATTAGGCTGCAGAACTCCACAATCGGGAACCCTGGCTCTCGACCCTCGACTCTTGGCTCTTGACTCTCATGATCTGCGTCTCGATCGGCCGTAGCCGGCATAAACACATGCTGGCCGAACACAAGCACCTTTGCGAACAGGGGGCTGAGCTGGTCGAGCTGCGCCTGGACTACATCAGCTCGCGCGTGAATATCCAGCGGTTGCTGAAGGATCGGCCGTGCCAGGTGGTCGTCTCGGTCCGCCGCGAGCAGGACGGCGGCAAATACGTCGGCAGCGAAGAAGCCCGGCTGATCATGCTGCGTGAGGCGATTGCCAACGGCGTCGAGTACATCGACCTGGAAGACGACGTGGCCGGGCAAATTCCGCGTTTCGGCAAGACCAAGCGGATCATCAGTTTCCACAGCTTTCGCAATACGCCCGATAACCTACGCGAGCTTCACGCGCGGCTCAAGTCGCTGGATGCCGACATCGTGAAGATTGCCACGATGGCCAACCAGCCGCACGACAACCTGCGTGTGCTGGAAATGATGCAGGAAAGCGACTCACCCACGATCGGCATGTGCATGGGCGACATCGGCACGCCGTCGCGAATTCTGGGGCCCAAGTTCGGCGCTCCGTTCACTTACGCGACGTTTCACCACGAGCGAGCGCTCGCGCCGGGCCAGCTCAGCTACGATCAAATGGTGAACATCTATCGGCACAACAACATCGGGCCCACTACGGACGTTTACGGAGTGATCGCCGACCCCGTCGCCCACAGTCTCAGCCCGCAGATCCACAATGCGGCCTTCGCCGACAAGGGAATCGATGCGGTTTATGTTCCGTTCCGCGTGCCGTTTGACACGCTTGGGCAGTTTGTGGAGGACGTGCCTCGGCTGGGAATACGCGGGCTAAGCGTCACGATCCCGCACAAGGAAGCGATTGCCAAGTTCCTGACCAAGGTCGACCCGGCCGTGAAGGGAATCGGCGCCGTGAACACGGTTTTGTTCAAGGGCGCTGAAGTCGTGGGATACAACACCGACTACAAGGCGGCAATGGACTGCCTGGAGAACGCCTTGGGCGACGCCGCCGCGCCAGGAAAGCCCAGCCCCCTCAAGGATAAAAAAGTGATCGTGCTCGGCGCCGGCGGAGTGGCTCGGGCCATCATGTACGGCCTGCAGCGGCGCGGGGCGAAGGCCACCATCGCCAGCCGAACGCGCTCGCGCGCCCAATACCTGGCCGAAACATTTGCTGGCCGCTGTGTGGAATGGTCGGCCCGGCATGTCAGCGACGCCGAGATCATCATCAACTGCACGCCCGTTGGAATGCATCCCAATGTCGATGAAAGCCCGTTCAACAAGTCGCACCTCAAACCATCGATGCTGGTGTTCGATACGGTGTACAATCCGGAGTCAACGCTGCTGCTGAAAGAAGCCCGCTCGCACGGCTGCCGCGTGGTCACCGGCACGGAGATGTTTGTCGGCCAGGCGGGGCTGCAGTTCTTCCTGTTCACCGGCAAGGAGCCCCCGCTTCAGCTGATGCGCGAGACGCTTAAGCGAGCGATTGGGCCGGTGAAGTACTAGGCCGAGTCAGTAGGTGAGTAGGTGAGTAGGTGAGTAAGTAATCGATCTGAAAGTCCTACTCACCTACTCACTTACTCACTTACTCGCCATGAACGGAGACCAACCCATCTTCCTGATCGGCTACCGCGGCACAGGCAAGTCGACCGTGGCGCGCCACCTGGCTGAGCGGCTCGGCTACGATTCGGCGGACGCCGATGCGGAGATCGAGCACCGCGCCGGCAAGAGCATCGCCGCCATCTTCGCCGAAGACGGCGAAGCCGCTTTTCGAGACTTGGAGAGCCAACTCGTGGCCGAGCTATGCGGGCTTCGGCGCACGGTCATCGCGCTGGGCGGCGGAGCTGTGCTGCGAGAAACGAATCGCAACGCGATCCGGGAGGCAGGCCCGGTCGTGTGGCTTACGGCGCCGGTCGACGTCATTGTCGCGCGCCTGGCGGCGGATCCAGCGACGGCAGGCCGTCGGCCTAACTTGACGAAATTGGGCGGCCGCGACGAGGTCAAAGCCTTGCTCGCCGAACGGACCCCGCTTTACCGCCAGTGTGCTACGCTTGTGGTGAATACCGACGGAAAAACCTGCGCCCAAGTGGCGGATGAGATCGCGGCCAATTTGTAACGACTCGCGGTCGGAGCTTCATGGATGGATCAATGCTTCCACTCGCAGCGCGAATCGCCGTAGTTTTCCTTGTCGGGCTCGGACTTGGCGCGCTGGTGAATTGGGCGATCTATGCGCTCGCCTGGCGCCCGCGGCCTATCTCGCCCTGGTCCCGTCTGGCGCCAGGCGCGTCGCCGCGCGGCCGTTTGGATCGCGTGCCCGTGATTGGCTGGCTCGCGCTGCGGCGCGAAGCTGTCATTCACGGCCCAGGCTTCTGGATCCGCCCTTTATTGATCGAGGTGTTTCTCGCCACGGCGCTGGCCGCACTCTACTGGTGGGAAATCGAGCGGCTGGGCCTGGTGCAAGGTCAAGTGGGAGCCGTAATCTTCCCGCCCATTTCAGCGTTACACTGGCAATTCTTGAGTCATGTGTTGCTGTTCGTTTGGATCCTG
>DASXWB010000603.1:0-9852 GCA_036503915.1 Lacipirellulaceae bacterium
GTGGCGACTGGATGATCGCCGAGAAGCTGTTTGGCTGCTTGGATTGCATGATGGCTTCCGGCAACGGCAAGCACGTCGCCCTCCTGCAGCTGCTCTTGTCCGGATGGTATCAGGACCGACTGCTCGCCACGTCGAATGGCAAGCACCGTGGCGCCCGTAAGTCCGCGCAGGCGAATATCGGCAAGCGTCTTGCCAATCGCCGGGCTGCCGGCCTCGAGTTCGACGGGTGTGGGCGACCCGAGTCCGGCGAAAATCTTGTTGGCTTCTTCGTTAGCGTGATCCGTTCCAGTGGCGCGCCCTTCGCGCGTCTGTCGCGTGAGCGATTCGGCCAATGCTTCAGCGGCGGCCCGTGTGTGCCCCTGGAAGTTGGCGGCGCCGCGCCAAAAGGCAAATGCCAACAGCAGCAATACGAAGAGCAGCACCGCGGCCCCACGCAACGGTGGAACGAATGGCTGCGTGATCGCCACCAGTGGCACGCCGATCAATAGAATAATCGCCAACTGCAATGTCACGATGAGCAGCCGCCGCGGGGCGGCGGCTAGATCCAAGCTCTTCGCCTCGGCCGCCGGGAACACGCGCCCCGCCAGCTCGAAGCCCAGGAATCGCGCGGTCCGCACCAATCCGATTAAGAACGGCGCCGCAAGCAACGCGGCGCCAGCGATCACTGCTAACCTCGTCCACTTCTCCGGAATATTGAGATGGTCTTCGACGAAGTCGGCGATTCGTTCCATTTCGATCGAGGCACCAATGATGATGGCCGCCACAAGCACGGCGTCGACGATCAGCCAGCGGATGGATCGCCTGATTCGATTGGTTTGCCCGTCGGCCGAACCGGACCGCAATTGCTCGAGCCACGACGAATAGAGCGCACCAAATGTTTGCAGTGGCCGAGGCAGCTTTTTGTCGACCCAAGCGGCAGTGGGCTGGGCCACATGGATCAACCAGGGCGTGAGTAGCGTGGTGATTCCCGACACGGCTACCGCAATGGAATAGAGCAAATTGTCTGTGACTCCTCGAGCCATGCCGACCCCGGCGATGATGAACGAGAACTCGCCGATTTGCGCCAGGCTCATGCCAGTTTTGAGCGAGGTTTGAAAGCTTTGACCGGTGAGAAAGGCGCCGAGCGTTACCGCGAAGATCTTTCCCAGGATCACGACCAGGAGAAACACTAAAACGATGAGCCAATTCTCGACGATGTCGGCCGGGTTGATCAGCATTCCTACGGACACGAAGAAAATTGCCGCGAAGATGTCGCGCACAGGCTGCACGAGGTGCTCGACGGTCTTTTCCACGCCCGATTCCGCGACAAGACTCCCCGCGAGAAAGGCACCGAGTGCGACCGAATAGCCAAACGTGTGTGCCAAGACAGCAAAGCCGAACGCTATTCCAACGCTGGCAACCACGGTCGTTTCTGAGCGTTCCAGCCGCACGACGGCCCGCATCAACCGCGGCACGATCAACAGGCCCATCACGAGCATCGCAAGCAAGAAGGCTGCCAGCCGCCCGGCGGCCTGCCCGACTTCCATCGTGGTAAGCTCTTCGCCCGAAGACAGGGCCGTTAAAATTGTTATCAGCAGGATGGCGATCAGATCTTCGACGATAAGAATGCCGAATACGATCTGCGTGAAGTCTTCCTTGATGCCCTGCTCTTCAAACGCCTTGATGATAATCGTCGTGCTGGAAATGGCGATCACTGCGCCGGCGTAAAGACTTTGAAGCTGCGTCCAGCCAAAGGCCTGGCCTACCAGGTAGCCCAGCCACAACATGAGACTGCACTGGAGCACCGCGACAAAGCCGGCGGTCGGGCCGACGCGCAGCAGTTTCGACAGGCTGAACTCGATTCCCAGCGAGAACATCAGCAGAATGACGCCCAGCTCGGCAAGTGTTTGCACGGTGCGATCGTCGGCCTCCGGACCAGGAAGATGCGGGCCGATGACCATGCCGGCCAAAAGGTATCCGAGAACGACCGGCTGCCGAAATCTCTGAAAGAGGACCGTCGTCACGGCCGCCGTGCCGAGAACGAGGGCTAGCGTCTGAAGAAACAGGTTTGCTTCATGCATGACAAATCCAGTGTTTGGCGGGGGTCGCTAGCGGGTGTGACGAATTATAACCGGGCTTGGCTTAACTTCGGTAGAATGCTTTCATGACCGCTGCGATTATTGCGACACAAACTCCAATAGATCAGGTTCGCACGGAAACCCCGCGCGCCGCTTACATTCATGTGCCGTTCTGCCGGCATCGCTGCGGTTACTGCAACTTCACGCTGGTGGCCGGACGCGATGATTTGATTGACGATTACTTGCGCGCCATTGAATTGGAGCTAAGTAGGGTGGGCACCGCGCGCCAATTTAAGCGCAATGACGACGCGTTGGTGGGCGGTGCCCACCCTACGGCGAATGAAGTTGACACGTTGTACTTCGGCGGCGGCACGCCTACGCATCTTTCGCCTGAGCAACTGCGACGATTGGCCAAAGCCGCCCTCCAGCGCCATCCGCTTGCGGCAGGTTACGAATGGACTGTCGAAGCCAATCCCGCAGACGTGAACCAGAACCTGATTGGCGCGTTGTCGGAGATGGGTGTAACGCGGCTCAGCTTGGGAGGCCAATCGTTTCGACCGGAAAAATTGCGGCTGTTGGAGCGCGACCATGAGCCCGGCGACATCGTAAAAGCAATTCATCTTGCTCATTCGGCCGGTTTGCAAGTCTCGCTCGATCTGATCTTTGCCACGCCGGGCGAAACGCTTAGCGATTGGGAAAGTGATCTTGAAGCCGCGCTGGCCCTTAAGCCGGATCATCTATCAAGCTACGGCCTTACCTTCGAGCGCGGTACTGCGTTCTGGATGCGCCGGCTTCGCGGCCAGCTTGATGAATTGAGTGAAGAGCTGCAGCGTGATATGTATGCCCTGGCGATCGACAAGCTCACGGCCGCCGGTTTTGAGCACTACGAAATTTCCAACTTCGCGCGTCCCGGCTGCCGCTCACGGCACAACCAGACGTATTGGGCCGGCGAAGGTTACTTTGCCTATGGACCCGGAGCGGCCCGCTACGTGGACGGCGTGCGTGAAACGAATCACCGCAGCACGACCACGTACCTGAAGCGGATGCTGGCCGGCAAGTCACCCGTGACTGAGCGAGAGAAACTTGCGCCGAAGGCGCGGGCCCGCGAGCTGTTGGTCTTCGGCCTGCGCCGCATCGAAGGCGTTTCGCGACGCGAGTTCACTGCTCGGACCGGCCAGGCGGTCGACGCGCTCGTCGGTGATGCCGTGCGAAAATTCGTCGAGCTTGGATTGCTGGATGACGACGGCGAGCAGATTCGGCTTACGCGGGAGGGGCTGTTTGTCAGCGATGCGCTATGGCCGGAGATGTTGTAGCGAAGAGCAGTTAGGCATTACAGCGGCGCTCGCGGCAAAGGGCGCGGGAAGGGCGGATCGTCGTGCGGCGGTAGGGGCTGTTCGTTTTCCTCGGCCCACATTTCGCGCTCACTCTGAGTCGCGTAAAAGCGAAGCCAGACATCCGGGTTCTCTTCGATGTTCGCGCAGTCCCAATGCAGGTAGGTGGTGCGCCGCTCCAGCCGCTTCTCGTGCGACGGCAGAATGTCGCGAAAGATGATGCCGTAGAGCTGATAGTCGCTCAGATGGTCGGTGAAATCCAATACGATGTGTTTCTCAAATAGTTTCTCAATCGTCGCCCGAAGCACCAACGAGAGCTGGTGCTGGCCGAGCCGGTCGGGGTGGGGCAGCACCAGCGGCGGTTCGAACCACTGGCTGATGGGAAGCATCGGCGCCCGCTCCCATTCGAGCATCGATTCGAGAAACTCATTCTCGCTGCGTGTGCTCATTGCGATCGGGTTCACGCGGTCGATCGATTCGTCGAGCAGCGGCTCTAGCTCGTCGCGAAGCTGCGCGTTGCGCAGCAAGTGATCGACGTCGTCCGATTTCGATGATTCGGGGCGAAACATTTGGCGGAAAGTGCTGAACAGCGGCCGCTTTAATTGCGCGAGATAAGAAAATCCAGTTTGCCCCGGAACATGATTGGCCGCACGGCGCTTGCTTGCCCAATGCGCTGCCGCGCCATTCACATCCCGGAACCTTGACTTTAGCAGCCCGCCGCAGACTCTAAAAGCATTTCGCGACCGCGATTAGACAGACATTTTCGCGGGCATAAATCACGACCAGTAAACGCCGCAAGGTCACGCCAAAGAGTCTGCGCATTCGTTAAAGTCGGAGCGGCGGGCCACCAATGAATGCATGTTTTGGTGCGGGAAATGGGTGGTCGATGGGTGGTTGGGGTCGAGCGAAACGAGCCCCCAGTTTGTCGGCAGCTGGGCGGCTCGGCTATCGCCTCGACCCAGCTACCCGGCAGGAAGGCGTGCGGGGTCGCGAGCCCGGCGCACAAGTGGAGGCCATGTTCTGCGCGGCCAACATGGCCGGGCTATGTATGCTAAGCCGCGTTGCGCGTGATGAGCACCCGGTCGATGCGCTGGCCGTCCATGTCGACGACCTCCAGCCGCACACCGTTCCAATCGACCGCATCGCCGATCGACGGTATGTGTCCGAGCTGGTCCAGGATCAACCCGGCGATGGTGCTGAAACCGCGGCCTTCCCAGGAATCGTCGGCTGCAAGCCTGAGCCGATCAATCAAATCGGCGATGCTCAAACTTCCGTCGACAGACCAGCTATGTGCGTCGCGCTCCACGAATTTTTGATCTTCATGGCGGCGATGCTCGTCGCGGATTTCGCCGACAATTTCCTCGACGACATCTTCCAGTGTAACCAGCCCTTCCGTGCCGCCGTACTCATTGAGCACGATCGCCAGCTGATTGTGTTTTTCCTGGAACAGTTCGAGCAAGCGATCGAGGGTCATCGACTCGGGCACGAACAGGGCCGGGTGCAGCAGTTTACGCAACTCGATCGGCCAGCCCAAATAATTCTGGCGAAACAGGTCTTTAATATGCACAAACCCAATGACGTGATCGAAGTCGCCTTCGTAGACGGGTAGCCGCGAAAAGCCGGCCATGGCCACGGTGCCCAAGACTTCATCGGGCGGCGTGTCAGCATCCATGGCGTCGAGGTCGATGCGCGGGCGCATGATATCGCGGACGGTGCGGTCGCCCAGTCGTAATGCCCCAAGCGCAAGTTTTTGTTCAAGCGGTTCCACGACGCCCTCGGCCGTGCCCGTATCGATCAGGTGCTCGATATCATCAAGCGAAACCGAAGGCTCGGGAGTTGAGCCCTGCCGCAGGAGCCACAGAACGGCGTTTGTGGAAATGCCCATGAACCAGACCAAGGGCCTTGCCACGACGGCGATGAATTTCATGATTGGGGCGACAAAAATTGCCAGGCCCTCGGCGCGATGAAGCGAGACGCGCTTGGGCACCAATTCGCCGAGAATTAGCGAAGCGTACGTAAAGCAAGCGACAAACACCGTCAGCGCAATTCCATCGGCATGCTTTTGCAGCCAGGGCCAGGGCATGCGGGCGAACCATTCGCTGAGATCACCAACGATCTGGCGCCCTCCGTACGCGGCGCCAAAAGCACCCACCAAAGAGATCCCAATCTGGACCGTGGGCAAAAAGACGTCTGGATTTCGAGAGAGATCCAGCGCCCACTGGGCGGCACGGTTGCCTTCGGCAGCCCGTTGTTCCAATCGGCCGCGGCGAGCGGCAATGATCGCAATCTCGGCCGCGGCAAACAGGCCATTGGCCAGGATGAGGATCAGGATAAGAAAGATTTCCCAATGCATGGTAGGTGGTGAGTAGGTGAGTGAGTGAGTAGGTGAGTAGGTGGCTTGAGGCCAACCATCGTACGTCCTTACTCACTTACTCACCTACTCACTCTTCCCTCACAATTCCACGCCCATTTCGCGCATGAGCAGCTTCATATCATCCCATGTATCCTTTTTTGCTGCAGGATTTCGCAGCAGGTACGCAGGATGATACGTGCAAACTATCTTTGCCCCGCGGTGCTCGTGAACCTTGCCTCGCAGCTTGCCAATCGAAAGCGTCGTGCCGAGCAGGTTTTGTGCAGCCACCGCTCCGAGGCAGCAGATATATTCCGGGCGTATGAGGGCCAGTTGTCGCTCCAGGTAGCCGCGGCAATTGGAAAGCTCGTCCGGCAACGGGTTGCGATTCCCTGGCGGGCGGCATTTGATCATGTTGAGGATGTACACCTCCTCGCGCTTCCTACGGCACGCTTCGATGATCTTTGTAAGTAGCTGGCCGGCGCGACCAACGAACGGCTCACCTAGCCGATCTTCATCCGCGCCGGGCGCTTCGCCGATAAAACACAGCTCGGCGTTTGGATTGCCCACTCCGAACACGGTTTGCGTTCTTGTTCTGGCCAGCTCGTCACAGCGTGTGCAGCCGGCCACCTCTTGCTGAAGAACGTCGAGAGTCGGCGCCGACGAAACGCGCATCGCCGCCGCTTCGCCGGAGCTGAATAAAGTCCCCGCCCCCAACGGTTGCCATCCAGCGTCCGACCGCTTTCTAGATTGCGCCGACAGCGAGGCCGGCGAGGCCGCTTCAGATTTCGGCGGACCCGGCAACCGGCAAGAGCCGACGGCCGGGTGCACCAGTCGAGCCGCGGCCGGGACATCGGCGGTCTCGCTTTGGATGCCATTTTGCGCTTCCGAAGGATATTTCGCCTTCGGCAGCTGCAATACACCGGCGCGCTGAAGGCTTTCCAGCCGGGCCACTACCAATCGCCGCGTCCGATCCTGATCGTTTGCGTCCATGACGTACGTCAGGCTTTCTAGCCTGACGACTTATTGAATTCTGCTCGGGTCAGGCTCCGAACGCCTGATCTGCTGTGTGCCAGTTTAGGCCAGTTGTCCGGCCCGCAAAGGGGCGTTTTGTGAGATTTTCGAGCCTGTTTCCGATAATGCCAATGCGCGAGCCGCGAGATGGGGGGTCTTCGCCGACTACTCTGGGCGCGTGCCAACAACTATGATGATTTCAGGAACCGCGGGTGGGTGGTCCCGCAACAATGCTGGTGTGATTTGTTATTGAAGCGGCGCACTGCCGCGGTGCGCGCTGACTGTGCGCCAACCTGCCTTCCATTACAAACGGTCGTATGAGCGTTCCTCAAGTCGTCATCGTCGGCCGCCCAAACGTGGGGAAAAGCAGCCTTTTCAACTGGCTTGCCGGCGTGCGCATCGCCATTGTCGACGACAAGCCGGGCGTCACGCGCGATCGGGTCACGCACCTGGTTTGCCACAACGATCGCTTCTTCGAGCTGGTCGATACAGGCGGCATGGGCATCGCCGACATGGACAACCTCACGCGCCACATCGAGGACCAGATCAACCTGGCGATTGATTCGGCGTCGGTGATTCTGTTCGTCGTCGACACCCGCGAGGGGATGCTGCCGCTGGATCAGGACGTCGCCCGCCGCCTGCGCTCGGTCAAGGTGCCGATCATTCTGATCGCCAACAAGGCGGATGATGAGCGCGTCGATTCTCAGGCCGATGAATTTTATCGGCTGGGCAGCGGGAAGCCGCTGCGCGTAAGCACGAAGCAGAATCGCAATCGGGCCGTGCTGCTCAACATGATCGTGAGCAAGCTGCCGCGCCCGCTGGAGGACGAGGCGGAAGATGCGGCCGAGCCGGAGATGAAGGTAGCGATCGTCGGCCGTCGCAATGTCGGCAAGAGCACGTTCATCAATACGCTCGTCAGCGCGCCGCGGATGATCGTGAGCGAGGTGCCGGGCACGACGCGCGACAGCGTGGATGTGCGATTCGAGCTCGACGGCAAGCCGTTCATCGCTATCGACACTCCGGGCATCCGCCGCGCTAAAAGCCGGCAGACCGACATCGACTTCTACAGCACGCACCGCGCCCAGCGCAGCATTCGCCGCGCGGACGTCGTGTTCCTGTTTTTTGACGCCACGCAGCGGATCAGCAAGGTCGACAAGCAGCTGTGCGATTACATCGCCCAGCAGTACAAGCCGTGCATTTTCGTGGTCAATAAATGGGATCAGCTCGTAAACTCGATGCCGACGGAAAAATGGGTTCGCTACCTGCACGACTCATTCGGCATGATGCGTTACGCGCCGATCGCATTTATCACGGGCCAGACCGGTAAAAACGTGAAGGCCTTGCTAAATCACGGGCAGATGCTGTTTCGCGAGTCGCGGTCGAGAGTATCGACCGGGCAGCTGAACCGTATGCTGCGCGAAGCGGTGCGCCAGAACCCGCCGCCCCCAGCGCAGAATCGGCAGCCGAAGATTTACTACGCTACGCAGGTCGGCATCCAGCCTCCGACCATCGTGCTGTTCACGAACGACCCAAAGCTTATATCCAAAACGTATCAGCGCTACTTACTCGGCAAATTTCGCGATGAACTGACGTTTGACGAGGTGCCGATCAAATTGTACCTGCGGCACCGACATCCGGCCGACCTGCGCGACGAGGTGGCCGAACACGGTGATGGCGAAGCGGCGAAGCGCTCGCGTGAAGTCGAATCGGAACATCAGCCGGCCGACGCGGAAATCACGTAAGAAATCCCCGCTCGCGATTACCTCACCAGCTTGGCCTGAACGCCGAGCGAATCGGATGCGGCCGCGAAGCTGCGAGTTGATTGCCGCGGGCGATCTGCTCGTGGCCCTTCGCTGGCAACGAGCAGTCCCACTGCCCACGCCGAAATGAAGCAGACAACTTCAGCGTAGGAAAACAGCTTCGGCCAGTTCCAATGGGCGGATAGCATCGTGCTTGTCATCTGCATTTACGATCCGTCAATTCGGCTAACATCTGGGCCGACGCGCGCGAAAACCGGTGCTGGTGCCGTCACACGAACGCCGCCGCGCGGCGAGAAATCCATGAAGCAACGGTGAAGATTCGATTCGTGGCGGCGGCCTCGCTGCAGAGGAGTTTCAATTACATCCAAAGTCTCAAACGCTGGCAAGGCCGAACTGGCTTAAAGTAGCGGCTTTCGGTAAAATAACCCTTAATGCGGCAAACCGGAGAAAATGCGCAAGGGGGCTATAAATCCGCGTGACAGGTTCCAGGTCGGTATACGCCCACGAAGCTTGTTGCTATCATTTTGGGTTCGGCTTGGAGTGAGCGGTATCGAGACTTGTCGCCGCAGACGAGCAGCTTGCGCGTATGGCTCGAAAGTTTGTGCCATCGCAATGCTCACCGGCCACGGCTTAGAATAGGGTTTTGGGCGCATAGCTCAGTTGGCTAGAGCACCAGCTCGACACGCTGGGGGTCACAGGTTCAAGTCCTGTTGCGCCCACTTGAGGCTCTGCACAGTCTGCAATTTCCAGTGTTTCCGATTCTCCATGCGGTTCGCTGCAACCGAATGCGTGCGGGTGTTGCAGCGGATTCTGGAGCGTTTCACTGAGGTGCTTGTCGGTGATCTCGAGGTAATACGCGAAATACCATCAGGATGGGTCCACTTGCGATCATCAAAATGGTCGCCGGCTCGGGTACGGCTGCATTAGAAGGCGACCCGACCATCGTGCCGCCGTCAGCAGTGCGGCCGAAAGCGGCACGCCACATGTTGTAGCCGGCGTCGCCGCCGAAGGCGTTCGGGGCCTTGCGCCAAACGACGTAATCGGCCGCGTCCACCGTGCCGTCGCCGTTGTAGTCGCCGCCCAGAGGCTGCGCAATGCCGAGGAAAGGGTGGCCCGTGTTGAACTTAAAAAGCTGGCCAACGCCGCCGTCGAGCTCAACCACGAGTTTCCGCCTGCCGCCACTACCGGGAATGATGTCCAGATTCACCAGCTCGATTTCGCCGGTGTCGTCATTGAGCCGCTCGATCGTCGGGCCAACCGATCCGAGAAAATTAAGCTGAATCCGCTGACGGTAATCCGCCGCGGTTCCAGTCGGACCCGTGTAGCCGTTCACGACCATA
>DASXWB010000604.1:0-4448 GCA_036503915.1 Lacipirellulaceae bacterium
TGATAGTTGAAGCTTGCATTGGAATTGATCGCTGTCGCAAGTTGCGGTGAGTAACCAAGCGCTACGTACTGAGTACCCACGACGCAGGGTTTTTAGCAGGCGTGGACATCCGCAACCGATATCAATTTCTGCACTAATGCCGCCGCGCCGCCGCTCTACTGATCTTCTCCGTGTCCTTTGTGTCTCCGTGGTGAATCTTTCGCCTTGATTCGCCAATGAGCGCGCGCTGGCTGAAACTGATTCTCGCCTATGACGGCGGGGCGTACGCCGGGTGGCAGGTTCAGCCCGATAAGCCGACGGTGCAGGGGACTCTTGAAGCGGCGCTGCGGCAAATTACGCAAGAGACGATTCGTGTCACGGCGGCCGGGCGCACGGATGCCGGCGTGCACGCGCTGGGGCAGGTCGCTGGATTCGCAACCGCGACGTGGCTGACGAACGCCGAGTTGCAGCGCGCATTAAACGCCGTTCTTCCCTCAGACGTTGCAGTTCTCTCGTTGGAGGATGCTCCAAAGGATTTTCACGCCACGCGCGATGCGTTGGCCAAGAGATACCGCTATCAGATTCACAATGGCCGTACGCCTTCGGTGTTCGATCGGCATTATGCGTGGCACTATCCGCAGCCGCTCGATGCAGCACTGATGCATGCGGCAGGGCAGGCGCTTGTTGGCCGGCACGATTTCTCCAGCTTTGAAACGGCCGGCTCCGAACGGCCCGACTCGATTCGCACGATCCATGAGCTGTCGGTGGCGCGCGGCAGCGAAGCATTGGCCGATCGTGTCACCATCGAAGTGGCCGGCGACGGGTTCCTCTACAACATGGTGCGCACGATTGTGGGAACGCTAGTGGAAGTCGACCTGGGCGCGCGCGACTTGAACTGGCCCGCCATGGTTCTCGCCGCTCGCGACCGACGCAAGGCGGGGCAAACGGCGCCGCCGCATGGATTGTTTCTTGTCAGCGTGTCGTATGAGAATTCGGATCTATAGCCGGTCATTTTGGCCCGGCTGCGCTCTGCTGGACCAAGCTGGTCCGGCTGTGTAGAACGTGCGCGGCGCAGCATCAAGCTTTCGTCAATTCCGGCTGCGGGTTAGACTACGGTTAGACGCGCGTTCTTGAATCCACAGTTCACACTCCGCAGTCTGCACTCCGACCTTGGCCGCCACGCAACAATTTGTCGGCAGTTACCGGATGTATCATTTGATACGTGCCGGTGCGACCTATGAGATTTGGGCCGTGCGGCCCATGTCGGAGACCACGCCGTATGCCATGAAGTGGCTGCCGCCGGGGCCGAAATACTCGCGCGCTGCGGTGGCCGAGCTGAAGCATGAATACCAGGTGGGTATCTCGTTCGATCACCCAGGCGTGATCAAGACGATCGATTTCGGCAACACCTCCAATGGGGCGTACATGCTGCTGGAGCTGTTCAAGGTGCCGAACCTGAAGCAGCAAATTCTCTCCGGCGGATACAAAAAGCTTCGTCACCGCGCGAAGGACATTCTCACGAACGCAGCCGCCGGCATTGCACACGTGCACGAAAAAGGATGGGTCCACCGCGACATCAAGCCCGACAATTTCCTGCTGCGCGACGACAACGTCATCAAGCTGATTGACTTTAACCTGGCCCGCAAGCCGGCTGGCGCGCTGAGCAAGCTGTTTGGCTCCAAAGGCGGCGTGCAGGGCACTCGCACCTACATGGCACCGGAGCAAATCCGCGCCCAAGCAGTCGATGCGCGGGCCGACGTGTACGCCTTCGGCTGCATGCTCTACGAATTCTTTACCGGCAGCCCGCCATTCACGGCCAGCACGCCCAACGAACTGCTGCAGCGCCATCTGCGCTCGAAACCACCCGATCTGACGGTCGCGGACAAGAACATTACGCCCGAATTCGCGAAATACGTACAAGCCATGATGGCCAAGGAGCCGAAAGACCGGCCGGCCAACATGAAAGACGTCATGATGGAGATTAAGACGCAGAAGATCTTCTATAATCCACCGCAGCCGCCGGCGGCGGTGGAAGTGGCGAAGCCGGTGTCGGAGGCAGAGTAGTTTCCCGATGAAAACAAAGAGTGGGAGAGAGGGAGAATGGGAGAGGGGGAGACACGCAGATTCCGGTTTCTCACTGAATCTCCCACTCTCCCCGTCTCCCATTCTCCCACTCTGGACATTGAGAACGTTTTCGAATTGATATCGGCCTTGAAGCAGAAGCGCGCCCCACATGGCAACCACCACCTACCGTCTGGCCTTCGAGCAGCCGATCTACCGGCTCGAGGAGCAGATCGCCAAGCTTGAGTCGGCCGAGCCCAAGTCGGCCGAGTTGCACGATCAAGTCCGGGCGCTCCGCCGTGAACTGGCGGATACGATTCGCCGCGTGTATGGCCAGCTCGATCCGTGGGAGACGGTGCAGGTGGCGCGGCATCCCGACCGGCCGATGCTCACCGATTATCTCAACTTGTTGTTCGACGAGTTCGTCGAGCTGCACGGCGATAAGTTCTACGGAGACGACCGAGCGCTGCGCACCGGCTTTGCCAAGCTGGATCGTTACAAGGTGCTCGTGGCCGGCCATTACAAAGGCAAAACGCTCAAGGAGCGCAACGAATGCTACTTCGGTTGCGCTCACCCCGAAGGCTATCGCAAGGCGATGGCCAAGATGCAGCTGGCGGCCAAGTATCGCCTGCCGATCATTTGCTTGATCGACACGCCAGGCGCGTACCCGGGCATCGGAGCGGAGGAGCGCGGCCAGGCCCAGGTCATAGCCGAGAGCATGCTGGAGATGTCGCGCTTGCCGACGCCGATCATTTGCGTGGTGATCGGCGAGGGGGGCTCCGGCGGTGCGCTCGGCATCGGCGTGGGCGACCGCGTGGCCGTGCTGCAGTTCGCCTACTATTCGGTGATCAGCCCGGAAGGCTGCGCGGGCATCCTGTGGAAGAGCCACGACTATGCCCAGGACGCCGCGCGGGCGCTCAAGCTTACGTCGAAGTATCTGCAGGAGCTGGGCTGCGTTGATGATGTGATCGAGGAGCCACTCGGGGCCGCTCACCGCGACCCTCACCAGATGGCGGCCCGCCTCAAGATGTATTTGGTGAAGACGCTGCGCGAACTGGTCGACGTACCGACCGACAAGTTACTGGCCGCCCGCTACGACAAGTTCCGTGGCATGGGCCGCTTCCTCGAAGGCGACGTCGCCGGTCCAGCACCGAACAACGGCTGCCCCCTCACGCCGTAGCCTCGCGCTCAATATCGCGTGCTTGCCGCCGTTTCAAATATCACTCGCGCACGCCTATAATGCCGCCAGCTGCAGACATTCCATCTTCGCGCCGGAGGCAACCAATGAGAACTTCCATGCGTGCCTTTCTGCTCCTGGTGTTTATCACCAAACTCTCCACCGCCCAAACCCCAAGCACAAAGATCGAAGTCACGCTCCGCGACGAGTCCGGTCAGCCGATTGCCAATGCTTGGGTAGGCCGCTACGCTCACGGCCAAAGCGAAACTGAGCCGCGATGGCAATTCTATAATCCGTCCGTGAAAACCGATGCGAACGGAGAAGCCGAGGTCGATCTCTCGTTTTCGCCCAATGGAAACCAACTCATTTATGCGCTTTCGGACGATTACAAGCTGGCCGCGTTTAAGGATATTTCTACGGAAGATGCTACCAAACCCGTCGAACTGACCTTAGTGCCAGCTTGCCGCGTAACCGGCCGGCTCGCGAGCTCCGAGCTGAAAGCCCTCAACCGCAAAGTCGAATGGACCAACGCGTACCTCTTTCTCGGCGAGCATCGACCTGTCGGTTTCATGTCAAAACAGCAGGAGCTCGAGTTCTACGTTCCTCCCGGCGATTTTCGATTTCAAGCTTACGGCACGCATTTGGATAGCGTTCGGCGCGAGTTCCAAGTGAAGCCTGGCCAGGAGAATCTCGACTTAGGCGAAATCGATTTGCCCGCCGATAGGCTTGTAAAACTTTTCGGTAATCCTGCCCCCGAACTGCAGCACATCAAGGCCTGGCACAACGGCGAGCCCGTCACTCTCGCTGATCTGCGCGGAAAAGTGGTCGTGCTCGACTTCTGGGGCTATTGGTGCGGCCCGTGCGTTCACGCGATGCCGAGTTTGATGTCACTGCACGATGACTACCATGAGCATGGTCTGGTAATCATCGGCGTCCACGACGACTCGCTCGATGACGGCGCTGCGCTCGAAGAGAAGCTATCCACACTGCGCGACGAAAGCTGGCGCGGGCGCGACATTCCGTTCGCAATTGCCCTCGATGGCAGTGGGCCGACGCCGATCGAAGGCACACAGCGCACGGCTCGCGGTGCGACAACGGCCGCGTACGGAATCAACTCCTTCCCGACCGGCGTGTTGATCGATCGCGACGGCAACGTCGTGGATGAGTTTCATCCCGGTTCGACCGAGGCAGTCAAGCTTCTCGCGCGCACGCTTGGGGTGGAAGTCGTCGA
>DASXWB010000605.1:0-6658 GCA_036503915.1 Lacipirellulaceae bacterium
GCGCGCAGCGTCTTGACGTAGGCAACTTTTCCAGCAGGTTCAATTTCCGCGTCGACTTCGTCGATGCCGAGCTTTTTCGCGACCGCCGCAGCGGTGTGGCGATTGTCGCCGGTAAGCATGACGATGGTGAGACCGAGTGCGTGAAGCTCGCCGATGGCCTGGGCGGTCGTGGATTTGATCGGGTCGGCGACTGCGATGATTCCGGCCGGCTGGCCGTCAATGGCCACAAACATCGCCGTCTTTCCTTCCTCCTGGAGCTTCGCAGCCGACGATTCGAGCAGCTCCAAACCTGCGATGCTTTCGTTACGCAGAAAGGCCGGCTTACCGATCATTACCAATCGACCCGCAACGGTGCCAATCACGCCTCCTGCCGTCACCGACCGAAAATCTTTCACGGGTTCAATGGCAACGCCCTGGTTTTTTGCGCCCTCGACAATCGAGGCGGCGAGCGGGTGCTCGCTGCCCTGTTCCAGCGAAGCCACAAGCCGCAGAAATTCCTTCGCATCGAGGCCGCTGGTGGGCAGTACATCCATCAGCTTTGGTTTGCCCTCCGTGAGTGTGCCGGTCTTATCCACCACGAGCGTGGTGACCTTCTCCAATCGTTCGATCGCTTCGGCGTTCTTCACAAGCACGCCTACCTGCGCCCCGCGACCGACCCCCACCATGATGGACATCGGCGTAGCCAGGCCGAGCGCGCAAGGGCAAGCGATAATGAGCACGGCCACCGCGTTGACGATGGCATATGCGAGCTTTGGCTCCGGGCCAACCCACATCCATACGACGAAGGTAATCACCGAAACCGCAAACACGGCCGGAACGAAAACACTGGCGACCTTGTCGGCGAGGCCCTGAATGGGCGCACGGCTGCGCTGGGCTTCGGCCACCATGTTCACGATCTGGCCGAGCAACGTGTCGCTGCCGACTCGTTCGGCACGCATGACGAAACTACCGGTGCCGTTGACGGTGCCGCCCATCACTTTGTCGCCGACCGCCTTTTCCACCGGGACGGGCTCGCCCGTGATCATCGACTCCTCAACGTTGGAACGGCCCTCCAGGACCACGCCGTCGACGGGCACTTTGTCACCGGGAACCACGCGCAACTGGTCGCCGACTTTGACCTGGTCGAGCGGAATTTCCTGGTCTCCTCTCGGCAGAACTCGGCGCGCCGTGGGCGGCGCGAGATTGAGCAGCGCTTTGATGGCGCTGCCCGTGCGGCTACGGGCGCGGAGTTCGAGCACCTGGCCGAGGAGCACCAGAACAACGATCACCGCCGCCGCTTCAAAGTAAATGCCAACCTTGCCGTCGTGCTGCATCGCGTGTGGGAAGATGCCGGGCACGAGCATCGCCACCGCGCTGAAGATATAGGCTGCGCCCACGCCGATGGCGATCAGCGTGAACATGTTCAAACGCCGCGTCGCGATGGAACGCCAGCCGCGGCGGAAGAACGGCCAACCCGCCCACGCAACCACGGGCGTCGTGAGCGCGAACTGAACCCAGCGAGAAGCGTGGCTATCCGCCCAGCCCTGCGCGGCTATTGCCGGGATTAAGTGAGCCATTGCCAAGATAAATACCGGCAACGTGAGCGCGGCGCCGATCCAAAAGCGCTTGGTCATGTCGCGCAGCTCGGCGTTCTCCTCCTCGTCGGTGATCGCAGTCACAGTCATCGGTTCCAACGGCATCCCGCAGATCGGGCAATCGCCGGGATGGTCCTGCTGGACTTCGGGATGCATTGGGCAGGTATAAATCGTTTTGCCCGATGCAGGCGCAACCCAAGCCGGGTTACGCTCGAGCGCCATGCCGCAATTCGGACAGTCACCCGGCTTATCCGATTCCACGCCGGGGCACATCGGACAGAAGTATTTTGCCGCGGCCGTGGGTTTTACCGCCGCCGCGCCGTGGTCGTGATGCGAATGGGGATGCGGGGCATGGCTCGCAGCGCTAGGCGTGGCGGCCGGTGCGCGCTGGACAGTCTTCGCAGATTCAGTCTGCCCGACGAATTTGTCGCGGCAATGCGCGCTGCAAAAATAGTAGGTATGCCCGTCTCGTTCCGCTCGTAGCGGCGACGATTCATCCACCGTCATCCCGCATATAGGGTCTATCGCCATCAGGCAGCCCTCATTTCAGACGGACTTCAGTTGGGCCCATTCCTGGTGCCCCCAGCGGTATCAAGCGCGAATGCCAGAATTGCCTCCGCGTGAAGACGCGTCGTATCGTACAGTGGCCGCGGGCTGTCCTCTGGTTGTATCAAGAGACACAACTCGGTACATCCCAAAACAATTGCCTCGGCACCCTCCTTGGCGAGATCGCCGATCATCACTTGCGCGACGGCGCGCGATTCCGGCTCAATCATGCCGTGCGAAAGCTCCTCCCAGATGATGCGATCCAGCTCGTTGCGATGTGATTCGTTGGGCACAACTGTCTCGATGGTTCGCGATTTAAAGTGCTTTTGAAAGAAGCCGTACTCCATGGTGGCGCGAGTGCCCAAAAGACCGACACGTTTCCTGTTATCGGAAACTAACGCCGCCGCGGTGGCATCCATGATCGTCACAACGGGCAGCGGGCTTTTGTCGCGAATCAATTCATAGGCATTGTGCGGCGTGTTTGCTAGGATGGCCGCGAAATCCGCGCCGGCCTTTTGTAATCGATCCAACGCGTTTAGCAAGACTTTGCCAACGCTACCCCAATCATTTACTTCGAAAAGCCGAACCAGCGTTTGCAGATTCAAGCTTTCGATCGTCATTTCGGGAAAATTCAGCTGCCCAAACTTTTGATTGTACTCCCGGCAAATGATCTCGTAGTAATGTCCTGTTGACTCGGGACTTAAGCCGCCGATCAAGCCGATCTTTTTCAAAGGTAATTGCTCCTTTCACCAGGCCAATTTCTTTCATTGCACGACTTCCGCAGTAATCCGGCGCTGCGCCGGAAGAAGGTGCGCGTCGCATCGAATGCTCGGCCAAGAGTCTGGACGCACGTAACAGAATTTCGTCACCAGCCTCGCCGACAGTAGGGCTCCCTCGTCGGCCATCGGTTGCTCGATGCGAGCTGCGATCGTTAGCAGTGCGTGCGGTCAATCGTTAGTTCGTCCATAGTCCGCTAGCGTCTCTTCTATGCGGTCAAAGGTCTCCGATAACTGCATAAGTAGGTCAGCGTTTCTCCCCTCATCGGATGCTACCTTCCAAATTCGATCGTGCTCCTCCTGCAGGTTCGGAAGGTTACGGCGAATGGCCGCGAAAACCACCTCGTTCAGCTCGCGCTGCAGGGACCCCAGCTCGTCTCGGTTCAAGTGGGCAACACTCGCCACGCCACCGGCAGCAATCTTTATCACTGCTTGCACGGAAGCTACAATGAACGACTGCGGATTGATGGTATACTTGGCCGTCAAACCCGGAAGCATGTTCATTAGTACTGTACCGAGCTCCAATGCAATTTCGCTGGCCGCTTCGTTCACCTTTCGGGCGTCTTCTTCGCGATCCATCGATCCGTCCTTTCAGTTGTTTCGTATCGGCATGTTAATCGTCGTCCACCTCGCCGAACATGAACGCGTTTAGCATGATGCTTTGTAGCTTTCGCTCCAACTTCTCCGTTTGATCCGGCGTGAGTGAACCGGCCCGCATAGAATTTGTACCAAGCTTGACCGCAGCTTTCGCGATTGCCAGCAGGATTACCTGCTCATCTTCTAAACTGTACTTGGCCATAATCTTCGGTTTCATCTCTGCAAACATCTTGGCAAGCGCATCTGCAATTTCAATTGACGCTTGGTGCAATTTGGCCGACTCTCGATTGAGTCGGTCCTGCTCGTTGCCTTCCATCTTGATATCCTTTCAATGTTATAATTTGACCAGCCTATTGGCGATCTTAGGCTGGCAAATATGTGGATATATGCTTCAGTTGGCGCTATTCATTCTGCCGCGCCTAGCCAGCGCGTGCCAATGTTCGTTGTAAAGCCCGCCGTCCTCGCAAGCCAAAGACTGTATCGTCAGGTGCTATAGCTTCATTCTTTCCTTTCACGGAGCCTGCAGTGCCCACTTGCTCTGATCGTGGCGATTGCAATCCCAACGGTTTTGTCCTCAAAAGCTTTAGGCCAAGAGGGACCAATGCCGAGCTGTTCGCCGTCCAATGCCCAGATTGCGGGCGAACATACGGAATTGTGGAAGATTACAATTTCCGCGCCACCTATACCCAACTCGCCCGCGCCATAAAGGCCATCGCCGACCATCTCGGCATTGAAGTCACACTTCATACTGGCTAGGCGTTACTGTCGGGGACAGCCTGGCCCGGCTTTTCAAGATCGATTTTAGCGGGCGTGCCGGGCGTCCGGAGGTTGTTTCGCGGCCGACGAGCGTCCGTCGCGTTGAGCTATTTGGCTAATCCGCGTCCGCGCGTGGCTTTCCGGCCAACGGCCTCACACGATTGAGTGTACAATTGCAGCGACGCCAAATCGTTGTCCACGCATTGACCGACTTCGTACGCCGATCGCAAAAAGTGCGCCCAACGAGCTAGACGTGCTCGGTTCCCACACTTTTCGCGAAAGAGCCACGATGTTCCCCCGATCGAGTAAATGCAACCATTGTGGAAGAACCGCCGCAGTGGCGGCCTGGGTGCCGTATGACCAAAAGGCCAACGAAATCGCGGCAGGCAGCATGGCCACACGGGCGATGGTAAGTTGCATCATCGTTTGTCCGGTATGCGGCGATCGAACTCAGCTCGTTCCGCGGCCGGCAGGAATGACGGCCAGCCAGTTTCCGCACTAGCAAACGAAGGCCCCGAGCCGCGACTTGATTCGGCCTGCGATTCGCAAACAGGCGCACCGGGATGGCCTTTCCGCGCGTCGTGTGCTGCAGAACTCCGTTGCGCGTATTCGGTACCGGCGCGACCTTGCTTGTCTCTCGGAGTATCAGCCATGCCTGTCCTCGTATACGCCGTCGAGAAGCCAGAACTTCCGCCTTTCGCGATGCCGGCGCGATTCCGGCACGACATCACATATTTCGTCACTCAGCCCGGAGAACCTGGCGTACCGGAGACGGTCGCGGAGGGAGAATGGTGGGTGCGGCATGCAGACGCCCGGCGTCTCTACGACGAGGGTATCCTACGAATCGTCTCCCCGCTCGATAGCGCCAACTCCGTGGAAGTCGAAATAACCGAAGAACAGGAAGCATGGCTTAAATGGATGATCCAGCACGAGATTGAGCATGTGCGATTGCAGTAGCGGCTATCACTACGTGCGACGATGATCAACAGATTTTTTTGGCGACATTCACGTTTGTCAATTGGCCTTTCTCGGCCAGCTTTTCTTCTATCGCATCTAACATTGCTTGCAGGTTTTCGCGCTGTCGTTCTAGTTGACGAAGCCAGGCATCATCATCCGCAATACACGGCTCAGCGGTTGGGTTATCGCGACAGAAGTCATGCACTTCTAACAGCAACAAGTCGGTTTCGCAAAGTTGCCGCTCGATGCGGGTCTTGAGGGCCAGCAGGCGTTCATGGCGAATGCTTGTCACGGTCATCTGTTTTCCATGTCATCAGCGCACTGGCGCCGAAACTCCTCAATCATTTCGTCGATGATGCGCGTGATTATCTCAGGCGAGCGAGTCAGTACGGCGCGATAGATTTTCACTGGCGCTTCAAGAAACAAACAGCAAAGCGGAGGGCCTTCGCCATCGTCGAACGGGTTGTGAAACACGACCGCCCGCAAATGCGATGTCGCGATTGGCGACCCTCCAAAGTTGAGCTTGATGTAAATAGGTGGTCCGCTCGTTTTGCGAAAATGCAAGTCTCCCTCTTGGCCGAAGTGGCGCAACAGTAGATTCCCAAGCCAATGCGTCAGCTCTTCGTTTTGCTGAAGGTGCATATCTTTCCCTCAAATGAAAACGCGGGCTATACCCCCGACGCCAGCCTTGAGGCGGGAGGTTTGAAGTGCAAACTCGCCGCATGACGAAGACGAGCCGTTCGTCAGCGATTTTGATTGTGGGAGGCGTCTCCGTTGTAAGCTCACGGCCGAAGCCAGACGCCGATTATCGGGGTCGGAGACCCGTCCCACAATCCATTAACCGCGCAGACTCAATAACTGGACGAACGAATTAACTTTGAGTTATCCAAGGCCGCCGCTGGCGGTCGTCGCAAGAGCTGCAACGATGCGACATTTTGCAGTGCCGACGTCGGTCGATTGTCGATTCGAAACTCCACGCGCTGTATTCGTGTGCCACAATTTGAGCAGTCAATTCGGCAATCGATTTCGCCCGTCTTGCCGTTATCGGTCCCGCTTGCTCCGTTAGTATCTTTAGTCGTCGGCACCCAGGCCACGATAAGGGCCAGGCGTCCACATTTACTGCATGAAGCTGCGCGGGGGAACATAGAGCCCATTTCTTTACAAGCGCAGGATACTACCGTAATCAGGCTTATTGCGCTTTCCCTCAAAAATAAAGGCCGTCGAAGCGATCAGAATCAGGTATTCCGCCGATCCGGACTGATTCTCAACTCTTTGTCGGCAGAATCAACGTTCATGAAATTCAGTCTGTTTATGAGGCGATCGATTCTTGCAGTAGGTGGCCAGAATTGCGGCGACGTATGCAAATCTGGCTCCGTCAACTGCTCGAACGTAGCGGAAAGAACGCCGGACGTTGTTTTGTAGCGCCGCGATCGCAAAACGTAGTCGGATTCC
>DASXWB010000606.1:0-2631 GCA_036503915.1 Lacipirellulaceae bacterium
CGTGCTGGCCGAGCGCAAGGTATCGGCCTGGATGCAGGACCGCATCGGACCGAATCGTGTCGGTCCCTACGGCTTATTGCAGCCGCTGGCCGATGCAATCAAAATCCTGCTCAAGGAAGGCGTCGTGCCTTCGCACGTGGACCGCGGCCTGTTCGTACTGGCGCCGACCATTTCGCTGTTCACGACGATGCTGGCCTTCGCCGTGGTGCCGTTCGGCCCGGTGGACGAGAGCGCGCCGCGCTGGATCCGTTTCATCATCGCGCCGGGCGTCGACATCGGCATCGTGTTTATCCTGGCGATTACGAGCCTTGCGGTTTACGGCGTGATCCTCGGCGGCTGGGCCTCGAACAACAAATACAGCGCCCTGGGCTCGCTGCGCGCAAGCGCTCAGGTCGTGAGTTACGAGATTCCGCTGGGAATGTCGCTACTGGGCGTGGCGCTGCTCTCCGGCACGCTGAATCTTGAGCAAATCCTCGCACAGCAGGCCGACGCGGGACTTCGCGGTTGGAACGTTTGGTATCAGCCGCTGGCGTGCCTCATCTTTTACGTCAGCTCGCTGGCCGAATCGAACCGCTTGCCCTTCGACCTGTCCGAGTGCGAACAGGAGCTGGTGGGCGGATATCACACCGAGTACGGCGGCCTGCGGCTGGTGCTCTTCTTCGTCGGCGAATACACGCACATCATCACGATCAGCTTTCTGACCGCGATCTTGTTCTTCGGCGGCTGGCATTTTCCACTGATTGCCACGCCCGAGAGCACGTACGCGGGCGCCTGGCTGGTCAAATTCCTGGTGCTGCTCGCCAAAGTTGTGGCCAGCATTTTTCTGATCATGCTGATTCGCTGGACACTGCCGCGATTTCGCTTCGACCAGCTGATGGAGCTTAGCTGGAAAGTGTTCATTCCGTTGTCGCTGGCCAACGTGGTGATTGTGATGACGGTGCTGCAATTCGATTGGAATCATTGGACCTTGCCCGTACTGTCCCTGGGCTTATTCCTCGTGGCGGGGATAATTGCAGCAGGGGCCAAGCGCTATGACATCCGGCATCGGCGGCGCGCTTCGCTGGCGATGATGTAGGTCAGGCTTTCCAGCCTGACGGAACGAACGCATACCCTTAATTCAGGCTAAACCCTGTCAGCCTGGAAAGGCTGACCTACGCAATGCCCATTCCATCCAAAGACGTAACCTGGATCGAAGAGCCGGAGATCGGTTTCTGGGAGTCGACGTTTCTCCCGGCCATTGCCAAGGGCCTCAAAACGACGCTCGGACACATCACGCAGTACAAGCCGGTAACTCAGCAGTATCCGGAGCAGCGGCCCGAGTTGCCGCAGCACTATCGCGGCGTGCACCGGCTGAACCGCGACGAGAAAGGCCGCGTCAAGTGCGTGGCCTGCATGCTCTGTGCAACGGCCTGCCCGGCCAACTGCATCGCCATCGAAGCCGCCCCGGCGCCGCCGGACTGGCCTGACCGCGACAAGTACCCGGCCGAATTCGTGCTCGACGAGCTGCGCTGCATCTATTGCGGGATGTGCGAAGAGGCCTGCCCGGTCGACGCCATCGAGCTGACGCACATCTACGATCTGACGGGCGACTCGCGGGCCGACCTGGTGTTCAACCGCGAGAAGCTCCTTGAGATCTACGACCAGACGAAGGACAATCCGAAGGACCCGGTGCGGACCGGCCGCGGGCGGCTTGGACCGGCATCGGAGTTTGCTCAGCTGCCTACCGTAGGCCCGGCGACGCCGGTCGTGCGCGACGATCGCGCGGCGGCTGCTTCAACGCCCGGGGTCATCGGCCCGCCGCCGCCAACTCCCAAGAATATGTGACTTCACCGAGAATCCGCGACGCGCGCCCCTTGATGCTGGATGCTCGATGCTGGATGCTGGATGGCCAATATCGGCCATAACGATTTCAGCATCGGCACAGCAGCCCTATGGATTGGATCGAGCAGTACGGATTGGACATTCTCGCGCTGGTGCTTATCGCCAAGGGCGTATGGTGGCTGATGCCCCGATCCGAGCGGCGGTCCAAGATTATTGGCATTGCCCTGGCGCTCGCGGGCATCGTGTTGGGCGCAATTCGCCTCGATGTTGCCGAGGGCCCGCCGACCGAGGCCGCGCTCTTCTCGCTGTGTGCGCTGGTGGCTGTGCTCGGCGCCATTCTCATGATCACCAACCGCAACCCGGTGTATTCGGCGTTGTGGTTTGCGCTCGTGACCTTGAGCGTTTGCGGACTGTTCCTGTTGCAATCCGCGCCGTTTCTGGCGGCGGCCACCGTGATTGTTTATGCCGGCGCGATCGTCGTGACGTTCGTATTCGTGATCATGTTGGCCCAGCAGAGCGGGGCGACAATTTATGATCAGCGCGCCCGGCAGCCGTTCGTGGCAACATTGGCCACCTTTTTCTTCGTCGCAATCCTGCTGGGCACGCTGGCACAAGCCAGCAGGGATAATGCCGACGCGGGCAGTGATCGCACAGTGTCCGCATCGGCCTCCGTCGCCAATCCGTTCAGCCGTGCCGAAGAAGGGACCTCGATCAATACGCTGCGCAGCCTGGGTCGGTCGCTGTTTGGCGACTACTTGTTCGCGGTCGAACTGGCCGGCACGCTATTGCTTGTGGCCACGATCGGGGCAA
>DASXWB010000607.1:0-2920 GCA_036503915.1 Lacipirellulaceae bacterium
GCTCCGCGCTGCGCCAGCGCGTATCCGCGCTGCACGGCGGGCAGCAGCTGCGACGTCAGCTCGGACGTTGTCGGCGTGTACGGCAGCGCGCCGGCGCTCGGTGCGACGAGGCCGGGGACTGGCGCGAGCGCATTGGATGGGGACTCAACCGGCTGACTAGCGACGCGCAAAAAGACCGGACTCGTGTTTCCAGCCGGCGGCGACGGCGGCAAAACCACTTCGAGCGGCGCCGTCGGTGAGCTCACTGGTGTCGGCGCAAACGACGAAACGCGTGGTGGTGCGGCGCACGCGGAATTTCGCATCGGCGAGAATATCGCTAACGAAATCAGGTAAATCGCCGTCCAAACGGCAAACCCGTAGCCAGCGCTGGAGCGCATACGTCGCATCCGTTCACCAATCCGCAGGCAATCGAGTGTCAGGGCCGTTCGAAACCAAGCGAGCCGACGGGGCCGCCGCCGAAGCGCGCGCTGCCGTTGGCACGACCGGGCGCACCGTCATCGTCGGTGCGCTTGGAGCGATCCGTAAAATCAGAATTCGGCCGCGGGGCGGCCCGGCAACCAGCAAAATCGTCGCCACCGGCCGGCCACTTTTCCGGTTTGACGGTATAGCCGGCACAATCGAACCCGCGGGCAGTACAACCGTTATGAACGGAACGTCCCCTTCCCGACCCGCCCCCAGGGGAGAGGGAAATGGACACTTCTTAGAACAGCCGGCGCTGGGCCGGCGGGTGGAGAGGGTAGGCGTTGAAGCCCAGGTCGCACAGGTGATCGACAAACTCGTTCGGACCGTGCGTGCAATAGATTTCGCGCGGTGCCACGCGCCGCACCGTTTCGATGAGCTGATCGAAGTCGGCATGGTCCGAGAGCGGAAGTGCATGGTCGACGCCCAGTCGATACTTGGCATTCGCGTCTTTGGCCCAACCCGTGACGGCAATCGAAACCGTGCGCTTAAGACCGGGCAAGCGAAACTCGCGCGCCGTCCGCGGCAGCGTCACGACCGCGTGACCCAAAAGCGGCTGGCCACTGAAGACGCTCACGTCGCCCAAGTCGATGCCGCACGATTGATAGATGCGGCTGATGGCGTAGATCGCCGGATGCTGCAGCACGCTCACGCCGTGCGCCGTGAGCAGCCTGGTGACTTCCTGCGATTTGCCCAGCGGATAGGCGTGAATGACTGGCGTTTTGCACTCTTCGAGTGCCGATTCCACCAGCTCCAGTAGCTGCGCGATAACGCTCCGCCGCGGCGGCAGGCGATAATGGGGGCGGCCGAACGTCGACTCCATGATGAGGGTGTCGGCGTGCGGCAGGTCGGCCGGCTCGGCCGTGAGCGGCGGGTCGAGCTTGAAGTCGCCCGTGTAAAGCAGCGAACGGTCGCCGAACTCGGCCAGCAGCATAGCCGAGCCCAAACAATGGCCGGCAGGAAACGCCGTCAGGCGCAGCCCGCCAAACTCAAGCGGCTGGCGGTAGGCCATTTCGAGCACGCGATGCTTTGGCCCCATGCGATGCCGGTACAGGCAAGCCGTAGCTGTGGTGGCAAGTGCCAGCTCATGCCGCGCGATGTGATCGCTGTGCGCGTGCGACACGAAGCACCGCGGCTGGCGACGGCGCACGTCGACCGCCAACTGGGCAGGCGTCAGGAATAATCCAGCGTCGTAGTGGAACAAACCGCGCCGCGCCCTTTGCAAATATTATCCGCACCGACCCGCACTACGCGCCCCAGCGCAAAGCCTATACTATCACATCAACCTCGCATTGTCTGGACGTATTTACACGCAAAGCGCTCATGGGCTGGATCGAAATCATCGTGCTGGCAATCGTGCAAGGGCTGACGGAATTTCTTCCGATCAGCAGCACGGCCCATCTCAGAATCGTGCCCGCGCTCTTAGGCTGGGACGATCCGGGCGCGCCGCTGTCGGCCGTCATTCAGATCGGCACGCTCGTGGCGGTGTTGTGGTATTTCTGGCGCGATGTGGTGCGCATCTTGCGCGCGATGATCGCGAGCCTCGCCGCCGGGAAGCTTGCGCTCACGCCGGATGCCCGGCTCGGCTGGATGATCGCACTCGGTACGCTGCCTATCATCGTTTGCGGCTTGGCGTTCAAAGATTCCATCGAGACGACGCTGCGCTCGCTGTACGTGATAATCGCAGCGCTGGCCGGCGTGGCGGTGCTGCTCGCGGTCGCGGAGTGGTGGATCGTGCGCCGCAGCAAGGAAGGCGTGGAAGGCCGCGAGGTGCAAGATGTCGGCCTGCGCGACGCGGTGGTTGTCGGTTTCGCCCAAGCGGCAGCGCTCGTGCCGGGCACATCGCGCTCCGGCGCAACGATACTCGGCGGCTTGTGCTGCGGACTGACGCGCGAGGCCGCGGCCCGCTTTTCGTTCCTGCTGTCGATTCCCTCGATTCTGGCGGCCGGAGTGTTCCAGCTCGTTGAAGCCCGCGAAGAATTGCTGTCCAGTTCCATGGATGCCGCCAAGCTCGGCGTGGCCCTGGTCGTAACTGCCGTGGTCGGCTACGCAACGATTCCGTGGCTTCTTGCCTACTTGCGCAAGCGCACCACATTCGTGTTCATCGTGTACCGCTTGCTGCTGGCCGTGTTATTGCTGTGGCTTCTGGCGACCGGCCGCATTGCCCCTTGATGAATCGCCCGGCGATTGCGATTGCGAACGCTCATCATCGGGCGCAATTTGATCCTCGGCTTCTTCGCCGTCACGGCGAATGATTCCGAACAGGTGGCCGCCGTGATCCCCATGCTTCCAGTAGCCGGCGTAATGGTCGGCGAAGAACATTACGCGGGCCGACACGGTCCCAAAGCCCGGCAGCGCCTGGTTATCCACGACGATCACCGGCGTGTCGCCGGCCCAATGAACTGGCACTGTGACAGGCAGCGTCACATCATGCTCGCCGTATTGGATTCGTGCCGGGATG